>CAIYXO010000293.1 GCA_903930165.1 uncultured Verrucomicrobiota bacterium
GGCGAAGACCAGCCGGTTGGTCACCGCGACCGTCAGGCGCGGAAGCATGCGATCCTGACGCGGCGACGGCAGGCGGAACATCGACTGCGGGTTGTTGGTCTGCGTGAGCGGGAAGATCGATTCCTGGATCGGGTTGAACACGAATCCGAAGAACGCGTTGGTGTTCAATGCCGGGATGAACTCGCGGGCATCCCAGCGGGCCTTGTAGCCGGCATTGCCGTCGCCGATGCGGACCACGTTGCCGAACTGGACCGAGAAGTTGGTCCGGTTGAAGACGAGCGGGTTGGCCGTGGTGACCGGCAGCAGCGGATTGACCGGCTGGGGGATCGAGAGGGCGCGGCCGTACGGAAGCGTGGTCGTGTTGGCGTAGTTGCCGTCGTAAACCACGACCTCGGTCCAGTTGGTGGCGATGACCCGCAGTGCGCGGTCCGAGGGGAATGCGGTGAGGTAGGAATTCCACGCCTCGGCGGCGGCGATGTTGACGAACTCGAAGGTGTACTGGCCGAACTTCTCGAAGCCCAGCCGGCTCAGGGCCACCTCGTTGGTCGGACGGACGGCCTGCGCGTTCGGACGTTGGATCACCAGGCGACGGCCCGTGCGGATGCGGGTCTGCCAGAAGGACTCGTTGAACTTGGGAAGGCCCAGCGCGTTGGTGCCGGTCTGGTTCTGCTTGGCTCCGACCACGAACGGGATGCCGAAGGCGTTCGTGCGGAGCGGAACCACCGGATTGTCCGGGAGCCGGGAGATGTCGTCGATGGAATCGAAGTCGAGCCAGTTGGTCCAAGCCGTGTTCAGGACGACGTTGGCGTTGGTGATCTCCTCGAGGCCACCCAGGCGCACCACGGATCCGGCGGGGGTGTCTTGGCGATAGAAGGTGGGACGATAGATGTGCGGCGGAAACGGCTCCCGGCCCCGTCCGCCGACGATGTTCGTCCGGACCTCGTGGATGTTGGCCGCCAACTGGAGAAGGCGGTGGGCCTGCGCCGAGTAGGTGTAGTTGCTGACGCCGACGACGGGGAGGCCGTTGATCGTGTTGGTGACGGAGCCGCGTCCGGCGAGGGGGATGCCGTGGGCGGCGGGGATCGAGGCGGTGGGCCGGATCCGGTTGCCGCGGGAATCGCGGAAGGCGAAGTTGTTGGTCTCGGGAAGCCCGTTCTCGAACTCGCGCCGCAGCAGCCGGTCGGAGGCGAGGCGCATCCAATTGGTTGCCGTCCACGGAACGAAGGCGGTGGCGGTCCCGTTGGCGGCGCCATTGGTCACGACCAGGTTCGCGGCCGCCGACTTGGGATCGGCCGGATCGGTGGACTGGAAATTCAGGTTCAGCTTGCCACGTCGGAAATAGCGACCTGCGCGGTCCACCCCCGACTCGATGCGGCCGTCGGAACTGTCCGTGCCCAAGGAACCGAGGAGCCGATAGTAGGTGTAGGCGTCGTAGGTGGACTGGGAGGCTTCGGTCGGCGAGACCAACTGCCCGGCAAAGGCCGCCCGCCGTGTGTCGAGGTTGGTCCAGATGACTCCGCTTCCGAACCCCAACAGCGAAGGATCATAGAGCAGCTCGAACGGGGATCCGAAGAAGACGGTGGGATCCGCGCCCGACCAGCGGACGTTGACCGCATCGGGATCACCCAGGAGACCCGGATTCCGGATCTCGTCGAGGGTCTGGATGAGCGGGCCGTTGGAAAGGTCGTCGACGAAGTTGTTGGGGAAGACCCGGCCGGCGGCGGCGATGTCGCCGGGTGCGCCGGCGGAAGGCCGCGAATCGTCGGCGAAGATCTCCTGGGCCGTTCCGCGAAGGGGTTGGAAGCCGACCCGGCGGCGGGACCAGATGTTGAAAGCGTGCTCGAATGTATTCCCGGTGTTGGCCGCGGTGGTCTGGTAGTTGTAGTTCCTCCAGAGATTGGTGTTCAGGTCCCGGAAGTAGGCGGCGAGGTTGAGCTCCCAGGAGCCGACACCCTGGTTGCGGAGGAACCGGCTGTCGGTGGCCACCGGATTGCGGGCCTGGTTGTGGACGTAGTTGAGATCCAGGGTCCGGTCCGCGGGAACGACCACATAGGCGATCCGGTAGAGGAAACGGTTGTTGCCGGAATGCGGACGGTCGGGGTCGGCGAGGACGCCGATCCATTCGGGGTCGCCGACATGCCACAACCGGTTGGTGCCGATGGCCACGGCGTTGTCGTTCCGTTCGAGAATCCAGCCGTTGGTGTCGAAGCGCCCGTTGCGGTTCAGGTCGAGAAAGAAGCGGTCCTCGAGGGCTCCCGGCAACGTGCTGATGCGTGCGGTCTGGGCGACCACGGGAACCCGCGGATCGTAGAGGAGATTCGCCAACATCCGGCGGTACTCGAGGGCATCCGCGGTGCTGTTGAGGTTGAACGGTCGGCCGGTGTCGAGTCCGGTGCGCAGGAGGTAGGAGACGTTGGTCAACGCCGAGTACCAGCGGTTCGACTGAACCAGAGTCCCCGGAAAAGTCAGTTCGGCCGCCGACAGGCCCGGATTGAACGTCGGGGAGACGAAGTTGGTGGAGACGAAGAACGTCGGCGCGACCCGCGAGGTGGCCGAGGCCATCTGCGAAAGGATGTGGGCGCGGGCCCGGGTCAGCGCGGCGTCGGCGGCGATCCGGGAGTCGGCCTGGTCGCCGGCGGCGGCGACCGCGGCCCTCTCGCGACGGGCGACGGTGAGGAAGGCCACGGCGGTGACGGTCACCACCGCGAGCATGATCAACGTGATGACCAGCGCCACGCCACTCCGGGCGGACTGATGGGAAAAGGGTTTCATTGGGGCGCGGTACGGAGGGCCACCCGCTGGCGGAGGGTCTGGATGGCGCCGGAGTTGTTGGCGAGCCAGCGGTTGCGGACGTCCACGGTCTCCGGCAGCGAACGGAACTGGTCGAGCTGTTTGCCGTCGAGAAGGGTCACCTCGATCTCCAGGGCGGTCGGGAGATTGGTCCCGCGGAACTGCGCGTTCACCTGGCCGGTCTCGACGTCCACCACCGCGATCGAGATCGGCAGCGGACGCGAGATGCCGGCCACCTGGTTGGTGGAGAGCCAACTGTCCGGGGTGACGATCCGGTGCACCGGGCGGTTGGTGTTGGCACCGGCACGGGGTGCGGCGAGGTCATCGATGATCGGGTGCGTGCGGTCGTAGGGCCGTCCATCGGCATCGAAGGCGGTTACCCGGAACTGGATGACGCCCTCGAGGAGGCGCACCGCGTCGGCGCGGACCGATCCCGAAGGGAACGCCGGGGTCACGACGCGACCGGTGAGGAGATTGGTCTGGACCGCGAAGATCCCGGAAAGCCTCAAGGGCGGGACGGTGGCGGGATCGGAGGGACCGCCCGGGATCAGGCCGGCGGAGTCGAGAGCGCGGACCAGGTTGGTGTTCGGCAGCGCCTCGTCGATGAGGTAGAGCGAGGAGAGTCCCACCGTGGCGGTGTTCGTGGCCGGGGAGGCCTGATCGGGCGCGACGAAGAACCCGGCGACATGCCAGAGTCCACCCGCGATGGGATAGGTGAAGAAGAACTCGTCGAAGCGGAGCGGACGCGTCCGGTCCGCAACGGCCTCCTGTCCGTCGAACACCAGCGAATACCCGATCGCATTGGCCGGCTTGATCACGAGGTTCAGGGAGTCCTGCACCTGGGGCGACGCGGCCCGTTCCGAGCGGCGCACGATGATGTCGAGCGCCGAACGGCCGCCCTCTGAGACATCGACCTGGTTCAAGGCCTGGCGCAGCGCCTTCTGGGTCTGGTCGAACATGGCGTACAGGGCCAGGATGACGATCGTGAGCATGCCCACGGCGATCATCATCTCCAGGAGGGAGAAGCCGCGGGAGGTCCGCCGGGTTGTGGTGAGGCGAAGCTTCATCGGATCAGAGGGTTCCCGGCTTCATCCGGAAGTAGAAGATCTCGGACGGAGTCACCCGCTGGGGCGGAGCCCGGAACGGATAGACGATCGGCCCATGGTAGTCGGGGCTTTGGGGAACGTTGCCCTGCAACAGGGCGGGAACGGAAAGGACCTCGGTGCGGAACTCGCGCCGGTTGAAGCCGATCCGGTACTGGTTCGGATTGGGGCCGTTCCGGATCAGCGGCCATTCCAAGGTGAGACGGATTTCGCTGACCGCGTTGTCGGTGGTGTCCGGACCCCTCTGGAGGTCGCCCGGCACACGGTATGCCTGGCGTGCAACCGTCTCGATGGTGACCAGGTAGCGGAAGGCGAAGTCGATCCGCGGATCCGAGCCGGGCGTGCGATAGCCGGAGGAGCGGATGATCGGCTGGTTGGCCATCGAACCGCTGAGTGTCCGCATCTCAAGGTGGATGGTGTTGGTCACCACGACGGGCTCGTTCGGATTGTTCGGGGAAACCTCGCGGGTATACCGCGGCCGGCTGATCAGACCCAGCAGCTGGAAGGCGTCCCCGAACGGCTGGGAATCGGCCGGTGGCGTGGCCACCAAGGGGCCGTGGAAGTAGTTGGTCCGCGACACGGAACCATCCCGGTAATCCCGAACCAGGGTCACCCGGTCGGCGAAATTCACCAGGTCCTGCAAACCGACCTGACCGGAACGGATGGCGTTGAGAAGGAGTTCCGCGTCCTGGGTGAGCATCGCCTCCTCGCGGTTCTGCCGCTGGACGTTCAAGCCCATGGGCAGGACACCGATGATGGCCACCATGGCGATCGAGACGATGGCGATGCACAGGGCGATCTCGATCAGGGTGAAGGCCGACCGGCGGCCGGCGCGGCCGCGGACGGAGACGGGATGGACGTGGGAGATCACGGGAGGACGGCCTTGAGGATTTTGGAGCGTCCGGTCAGGGAAGAGATGACCACCCGGTTGTTGGTGGCGTTGTCCCTCGGGGTTTCGACGACGTCCGGTGGCAACGAAGGATCGATAGGCCCGAGGTCCTGACCGGGGGCGGCGGCGAGACGGGCGATGAACACGCTGCCTTGGGCCACGGCGACGGTCAGTTCGGACATGGGGGGAAGGGTGAGGTCGGTCCGCCCGTTGGCCCGCCAGACCAGGTTCATCTCCTCGACCGCAAGACGCCCGTCGGGGCCGAAGGCGACGAACCGCATCGGCACGGCCGGGAGCAGGTCGCCGGGGTATTCGGCGATGGGGAAGGAGAAGTCGCGGACCGGCAGCGTGTGGATGATGTGGTTCTCGCGGTCGCCGGTCTGAAGGGTCGGCGTGTCGAGCAGCAGCCTCGGGGAGAAGATCACCCCGTCCGGAAGCGTCTGCCATCCGGGCCCAAGGTACTTGGGATGCGCCCGACCGGGCTGGGAGCCGACTTCCCGTTCCACGAGCAACGCGTATCCGTGGTACGAGCCGAGAGCGATGTTGGTGAAGGTCCGCAGGGCCTGCTCCCGGAAGCGTTCCGGAGCGGTGCCGGAGACGGACACCATCTCGTTCACCCGCTGCTGAAGCGCCGAGAAGGATCCCCAGACGTTGGTCGGGGTGAAGACCACGTAGACGGTGGAGCGGAGCCGAAGCGCCTCCTGGCGGGCGCGGTTGAGGTCGTCGTGCAGCTGCTGGTGTCCGGAGGAAAGGGCCTTGCCCTGGGACATGCCCTTGATGGCGGGAACCGAGATCGCGGCGAGCAGGCCGATGATCGTGACCACGACCATGAGTTCCAGCAGCGAGAAAGCGCGCCGGTTCGGCTGTTGGGCCGGAACGGAGCCGGGCCGTATGGCGGCGGAGGTCCTCATGGTTTCAGGGGCACGGAGCCGGATCACTTCCAGCTGTAGATGTTGTCCCGGTTGTCCGGGTGGCCCTCCTCCAAACCGAGGTTGGCCTTGCCATCCGGTCCCAGCGACATCACGAGAACGCTGTCCGGAATGAATCGGGGTTGGGGAGTGCCGCCCCGGACCAGCGGGAACGGGCTGAGCACCCGGTTGTCGTAGTCGAGGTCGAGGATGATGACGTAGGGGCGGCCCCACGGATCGCGATAGACCCCGGAGTCGTCGATGCCGCCCGCGTTGTCCTTCGGCACCACCTTCACGTTCAAATAGACGTTCCGCTTCGGATTCTGGTTGTTGTTCGCGTTGACCACCTGGGAGGAGTTCACCGAGTCGACAAACTGGGAAGCGGTGAGCATCGCCATCACCTCGGAATTGTTGGCCTGACGGGCCGAGTTCGGGTCGCGGACGTCGACGAAACGCGGCACCGAAGTCAGGAAAGAGGCATTCACGGTTCCGAAGACGAAGTCGGGCGTCCCGTTGGTGAACGTGGTGTTCGCATACGCCCCCTTGGCCGCGTGGGCCTCACGCGTGGCGGGCGAGGCCGGCAGACGCGAATAGTCGGCCTGGTATCCCTTGATGGCGCCGACGATGTTGGCGACCTCGGTCTTGGCCTTGGCCATCTTGGCCTTCTTGAGCGCATTCACCGTGGCGGGCACGATCATGCCGGCGAGCACGCCGATGATGGCGATGACCACGAGGAGTTCGATGAGCGTAAAGCCGCTCCGACGAGGACGGAGTTGGATTCGGGTGTTCATGGGGGTCCGGGAAACGGGGTTCAATTGTTCTCCTTCCAGTTGCCGATGATCTTCACCTTGTCCCTGCCGACCGGGATCACGGCCCAAAGGTCGAAGGCTCCCGGGTTGTTGGTCGGACTGGTGGAGACGTAGTGCCAGGGGTTCAGCCCCTTGTTCGAAGGGATCGGATGGTCGCTCCGGTTGTTGGGCCAGGCGAAGCCGCCACCCCGCTTGCCCGAGGCGTCGGTGGAAAAGCCGACGGCGAGCACCTCGAGGTCGACGTAGCCGGCGTCGGTCTTGGACCGGAAGATCTCGGCGGACTGGGTGTCCTTGAAATCGGAGATGAAGAGCCGGTTACGCAGCTCGAATGGCTTGGCGTTCAGGAAGCCTTCCCGTCCAAACCAGGTCGCCAGATCCGCCGAACGAATCCCGTCGGCGTCATCCGCGTCGGCGCGGGGCACGAAATAGCCGGCAGGGCTGTTCGCGTTGGTGATGTAGACTCCGGAGAGCTCGTAGAAGAGCGGGCTGAGGTGCGAAGTTGAGACGAGCTGCGGGCCTTGGGCGGTCGAGACCGTGGTCACGCCATCCGGGGGATAGACGCCGTACTTCGACTTGTAGGCCTCGATCTGGGTCACCAGCTTCTGGAGTTCGGCACGGACCGCGGCCTCCTTCATCTTGGCAGAAGCGAGCGGGGCCAATCCGACGACCATGCTGGCGAGGACCCCGATGATCGAAAACACCACGAGCAGCTCGATGAGCGTGAACGCCGAGGCCCGCCGGGTGGCGGGGATCGGCGAAAACCGTGGATGCAATGGGCGGCTCATGGCGATGTGACGTGAAGCGCAAAGGCTTCCGCAGGTTCAGCGGTCCTTCAATTCCTTTTCCATGCGCTCGCTCAACCACTGCTTGATCATGCTCTGGTAGTTGAGGAAGCGGGAACGGGCGAGACGCTTGATCCGGCTTAGCATCCGCGGATCCATCCGAAGCGTGATGGTGATCGATTCCGAAGATTCCGACCCAAGGGCCGCCGAGGATTCCATCAGGCGCAGGTCCACCTGGTTCTCCGACCAGAAAATCGCCTCCGCCTGTTCGCTGTCGAACATCGGGACGTCATCCCAGTCGCTGACGGATCCGGTGGCCATGGTCAGTTCGGTTAGAGGATCAGGAAGACAAGGCCTGCACCGTCTTCCGGTTGTAGAAGTAGGTCTCCTCGTCCGTGAAGGGGCGCGCGAGGATCACGCGGATCACCTTCCCGTTGGTCCGGTACACACTGAACAACCCCTGCCCCGAGGCCGACTTCCCCAAGTTGAAGAACCGGGCCTGCACCCCGAATCGCGCGGAGTCCGGCAACAGCCGGATGGCGAACGGATCCTCGAACGACTCCTCCACATCCGTTATTGATAACGGAAGCTCCAACTCGAACGGCGGATTGATCCAGTCGAATTCCATCTAGGCGTTCACTGTATGGCCTTGGCGCATTCAAAGTGTGTACTTTGTATTTACACGCCGAAGGAGAGTTCGTCAAGGAGGCCTGGTTTCGAAAGTAAAAAGGCGGCTGACCTTTTTGAGGGCAGCCGCCTGGGATTCAGCGAATCATTCGCCGCCGCCGCCGGGGTCGCTTCCGAGGCTTTCCATCAGCTTGATGAGCGGGAGGAACATCGCGATGACGATGGATCCGACGACGACAGCCAAGAAGACGATCATGATCGGCTCCAAGAGGGAGGTCATCGCGGACACCGCGTTGTCGACCTCTTCGTCGAAGTTGTCGGAAATCTTGAGAAGCATCTCGGGCAGAGCGCCGGTCTGTTCACCGACGTCCACCATCGAGATCACCATGGGCGGGAAGACCCCGGATTTCTCGAGCGGCGCGGTGATGGTTTCACCTTCCTTGACCGACTCGTAGACGTCCTGCACGGCCTTGGCGACGACCACGTTTCCGGCGGTTTCCTTGACGATGGTCAAGGCCTGGAGGATCGGCACGCCGGATTGGACCAGTGTTCCGAGCGTACGGGTGAAGCGGGCGATCGCGACCTTGCTGACCACGGGGCCGAGCACCGGCATGTTCAGCTTGAACTTGTCGAAGTACCACATGCCCTTCTTGGTCTTGATGGTGACCTTGAACACGATCACGAAAACCACGATGCCCCACACGACCGGTCCCGGGAACGGGAAGCCGCCGAAGAACCATTCCGGGAAGACGATCGTGTAGTCCTTCAGCGTCTCCGAGATCTTGAGCACGAAGAGCGTGAATCCGGGCATGCCGGCGTCGCCGCCGAGGAGGTCGGCGAAGATGGTCTTGAACTTGGGAACGACCACGATCATGAGCAGGGCTACGATACCCACGGCCACGACCATGACGGCAACCGGGTAGAACATGGCCGCGACGACCTTGCCCTTGATCTTCTCGGCCTTCTCCATGAACTCGGCCAAGCGCTTGAGCACGACCTCCAGCACACCACCGAGTTCGCCTGCCTTCACCATGTTGATGAAGAGGCGGTTGAAGACCTTGGGATGCTGGGCGAGGCCTTCGGAGAAGGTGCTGCCGCCCTCGATGGAAAGGGATAGGTCACCCAGGATGTTCTTGAGCGTCACGTTGCGCTCCTGCTTCTCCAAGACGCGCAGTCCACGGAGCAAGGGCAGACCGGCTTCAACCAAGGTGGCCAGCTGACGGGTGAAGGTGGTGAGCACCTTGGTCTTGACCCCGCTTCCGAATCCAGGGATCCGGATGTTGATCTGGCCTCCCTTCTTCTTCTTGCCGCCCGCGGATCCCCCGCCCCCGGACGACTTGGTGTCCTTCTTGGCATCCTTCGGCTTTTCGGCCTCGGTGACCTTGGTCGGGAAAAAGCCCATCTCCTTGAGACGATTGATCGCCTCGGATTGGCTGCCGACTTCCAGGACGCCCTTGGTCTCCTTGCCGCGGGAATCCATGGCGACGTAATTGAATTTGGCCATATCGGTTCCTCCGCAACGGTTCAGGTGTACTTCAACACTTCTTCCACGGTGGTTTCACCATTGTAAATACTCCGCAAACCGTCGTCACGCAAGGTCACCATTCCAAGCTCGATGGCCTTCTGGCGGATCACGACGGTCGGGGCGCGTTCGTTGATGAGGTTGCGGATGGCGTCATTGACGCCGAGCAGCTCGTAGATGCCCTTTCGGCCCCGGTACCCGGTGTCGTTGCAGTTCGGGCAACCGCGACCGTAGTAGAACATCTTGTCCCCGATGTCGTGGGCCGAGAGGTTCATGTTCTGGAGCTGCGATTCGCTGGGCTCGAACGGAGTCCGGCACTTGGTGCAGACCCGGCGAACCAGGCGCTGGGCGAGCACGCCGAGCAGCGTGGACGAAATCAGGAAGGGCTCCACACCCATGTCCACCATACGGGTCACGGCGCCGGCGGCGTCGTTGGTGTGCAGGGTGGACAAGACCAAGTGGCCGGTGAGCGATGCCTGGACCGCGATCTGGGCGGTCTCAAGGTCGCGGATCTCACCCACCATGATGATGTCGGGATCCTGACGAAGGAACGCGCGCAACGCCTTCGCGAAGGTCATGCCCGCCGAGTCGTTCACCTGGACCTGCATGATGCCCTCGATGTCGAACTCGACCGGGTCCTCGATGGTCAGCAGCTTCGTGTCGATCTGGTTGATCCGGCGCAGGCAGGAATAGAGCGTCGTCGTCTTGCCGCAACCCGTCGGGCCGGTGACGGTGAAGATTCCGTTCGGCTGGTTGATGGTCTCGACGATGAACTCGAACGACTGCTTCGGCAGGCCGAGGCTGTCCAGGTCGAGCTGGACCGCATTCCGGTCGAGAACGCGGAGCACCACGGACTCGCCGAACGCGGTCGGAAGCGTGGAGATACGAAGGTCCACCTGCTTTCCATTGATGACACTCGTGATGCGGCCGTCCTGCGGAAGACGCCGCTCCGAGATGTTCAGGTTCGCCATGATCTTCAGGCGCGAAGTCACCGGCGTCGCCAGATGCTTCGGGGGCGGAGCCATCTCGTACAGGGCGCCGTCCACACGATACCGGATCTTGAACTCGTCCTCGAACGGCTCGAAATGGATGTCCGACGCCCGGTCCTGAACCGCCTGCATCAACACCAGGTTGACGAACTTGACCACGGGGACGTCGTTGGCGAGATCGTCCATCCGGACGGAGGCAATCTTGGCGTCCTCGACCTCCTGGGCGGATTCGCCGTCACCTCCCAATTCCTTGAGCAACTGCGCGTAGCCGAGGTCGGCCTGCGCCGGATAGTGCTTCTCGAGACAGGCCAGGATCTCGGCCGGATTCGCGACGACCACCTGCGGGGTGAACTTCAGGTTGAACCCGAGCTCGTCGACCATCTGCGGGTTCAGGGGATCCACCATCGCCACCTGCACGGTGTCGCCGTACAGGGCCAGCGGGACCACCTGGTACATCCGAGCCGTTTCGGTCGGCACCGCCGCGATCACCTCCGGGGTCAACTGCTCCTCCTCGATGGTCATGACCATCGTTCCCAGATGGTCGGCGATGATCTGGAGGATCGAATCCAGGTCGAGCAACCCGTAGTCCTGCACCACCTGGGCTACCGGCTTCCCGCTGCGCTGGACTTCCTGACTGATCTCCTCGCTTTGGAGATCGTCGAGGAGACCCCGTTCGCGGATGAGGGCAAGCAGCGGATGGGAGACGGCTTCGGCCATGGTCGTGGGGCGGTTTGGGAGTGGACTCAGTTCCGCCCGCCGGCCCGGGTCTCGGCCTGGAGGGCTTTCAGTTCGGAGAGCTTCTGCAGGATCGTCGTCGGATCCTGGGACTTGGTGATGACCTCCTCTTCCGCGATCAGTCCGGCCTGCCACTTGTCGAGCAGGAAGGAATCCAGGGTCACCATGCCGTACTTGGCACCGGTCTGGATGTCCGACTGGATTCGGAAGGTCTTGTTGTCACGGATCAGCGCGCCCACGGACGGGGTGTTGATCATGATCTCGAAGACGGCGACGCGGCCGGGCTTGTCATGGCGCGGCACCAGGAGCTGGGAGATCACCGCCTGGAGCACCGTCGAAAGCTGGATGCGGATCTGCTCCTGCTGGTTCTGCGGGAAGGCGTTGACGATACGGTCGATCGTCTTCGCGGCGCCGGTGGTGTGCAGGGTGCCGAAGACCAAGTGACCGGTTTCGGCGGCCGCGATCGCGGCCTCCATCGTCTCGAGATCCCGAAGCTCGCCGACCAGGATGATGTCGGGATCCTGACGCAGCGCGCGCCGCAACGCCTCCGCGAAGGACGGCACATCGACATTGACCTCCCGCTGGGTCACCACCGCCTTCTTGTGCTTGTGGTAGTACTCGATCGGGTCCTCGATCGTGATGATGTGCGCCTCGTCGCGCTCCTCGTTGATGATGTTCAGCAGCGACGCCAGCGTGGTGGTCTTGCCCGAGCCGGTCGGACCGGTGACCAGGATGAGACCGCGCGGCTTGTTGAGGAGGTCCCGGACCGACGCCGGGATGCCGATCTGCTCCATGGTGAGCAGCTTCGAGGGGATCTGCCGCAGGACCAGCGCGAAATTTCCCTTCTCCTTGAAGGCGCTCACACGGAAGCGGGCCAGCTCACCGAACGCGAAACCGAAGTCCGCGCCACCCTTCTCGCGGATCTGCTGGATGTGCTCTTCCGAGGTGATCGAACGCATCAGCTCCTCGGTGTCCTCCGGCTTGCACGGCGGACCATCCACCCGCTGCAGGATGCCGTGGATGCGGATGACCGGAGGGATTCCAACGCGGATATGCAGGTCGGCGCCGCCTTCGGACACCATCAACTGCAACAAATCGGACATCTGGTAGGACATGGGAGGAAAAATCGGGAATTAAAGGGTCAGGGACACCTGGGGGAGCGCTCCGACAAGCAGGTGCAGGGCCATGGGTTCAATGCTCGGACACGGTCGCTCGAATCACTTCGTCCGCTGTGGTGACACCGGCGACCACCTTCCGGATACCGTCTTCGCGCAGGGTTCTCATGCCCATCTCACGGGCCTTCACCCGGAGGACATTCGACGGAACCTTGTCGTAGATCAGCTTCCGCGCCTCGTCGTTGATGATGAAGATCTCGAAGATGCCGAAACGGCCCTTGCAACCGGTCTTGTTGCACTCCGGACAACCCTTGCCGCGTCGGGCCGTGGCATTCGCGACCTGTTCCGGCGTGAGGCCGAGACCGCTGATCTCGACCTCGGTCAACGCATGCGGGGCGGCGCACTTCTTGCAGACCTTGCGGACCAGACGCTGGGCCATGAGGCATCGGGCGGCGGAAGCCACAAGGAAGGGCTTCACGCCGATGTCGATGAGACGGGCCACCGCCGCCGGGGCGTCGTTGGTGTGCAGCGTGGAGAAGACCAAGTGACCGGTGAGGGAAGCGTTGATCGCGATCGACGCGGTCTCCAGATCGCGGATTTCCCCCAGCATGATCACGTTGGGCGACTGGCGGAGCATCGAGCGGAGCGCCGACGCGAAAGTGAAGCCGATGTGCTCGTGCACCTGCACCTGGTTGATGCCCGCGAGCATGTACTCCACCGGGTCCTCGACCGTGATGATCTTGCGGTCCGGCCGGTTGATGTAGTTGAGACAGCTGTAGAGCGTCGTGGTCTTGCCGGAACCGGTCGGGCCGGTGACCAGGAGGATGCCGTCCGGAAGGGCGATCAACCGCTCGAAGGTCGCCTGATCGTCGGCCATGAAGCCGAGTTCCGCGAGACCCAATCGGAGGCCGGACTTGTCGAGGATACGCATGACGACCGATTCGCCATGGGAACATGGAATCACGTTCACGCGGAGGTCGATGACCTTGCCTCCGACGTTGGTCTGGATACGTCCGTCCTGCGGGATCCGCCGTTCGGCGATGCTCATTCCCGACGCGATCTTGAGCCGCGCGATCACGGACGGCTGAAGCCGCTTCGGGATGTCCCGCATCTCCGTCATCATGCCGTCGATGCGGTAGCGCAGGCGGAAACGCTTGCCCATCGGCTCCAGATGGATGTCGGAAGCGCGCAACTTGAAGGCGTCGACGATGATCTGGTTGACCAGCTTGATGATCGGCGCGTCGGCATCGACGGCCTCGTTGTCGGCATTGACGTTGCCGGAAAGCGCCGCGACCTCGACCTCACCCTCGGTGATGTCCTGGATCATCTTGGCGATCTCGGAATCGCCGCGGCCGCCGCCGATCCCGCCGCCGCCGCCGCCGCCGTAGTACTTGTCGAGGGCGGCCTTGAGGTCGTCCTCGCTGGTCACCCGGTACTCCAGCGTCTTGCCCAACGCGATCTGGAGTCCGTCGATGGCCTCGATGTCCGACGGATCCGACAACGCCACCACCACGGTGCCATCCTGGGAAGCCACCGGAACCGCGTTGTACTTGCGGGCGACGTGGCGGGGCACGGCCGCGAGCACTTC
The DNA here is from genome assembly GCA_903930165.1 of uncultured Verrucomicrobiota bacterium. GTDB lineage: Bacteria > Verrucomicrobiota > Verrucomicrobiia > Limisphaerales > UBA9464 > SXXZ01. The sequence continues at coordinate 13,858 of CAIYXO010000293.1, forward strand.
GTCGGAAAGTTTTGTTTCCGAGAGATTTACGGACTCGACGCCGAAGTACGTGGACTTGGCCATCACCACCAGCGCCGGCTCCAGGCGGCTGGTCTTGACCAGCGTGTCCACGAGTCCTTCTCCAGCCGCCTCGGCTTCGGGGCGGACCTCGTCGACCGCCTCACGGGTCACCAGACCCATGTCGAGCATCGTATCGAGCAGAAAATCGTCTTTGGCGGCCACAGTGTCCCTTTGAATAACCGGGGACCGCGCACTGATGTGAACGATTCCCCGGGTAGAAGTGGCGGTGAGTTAAGGAAGCGCCTCCGGCAATGTCAAACGCGGACGCCGCCGGGAGGGTGAAAAGGCTTCGGGAACCGCGTGCGCGGCCACCTGGACCGAATGGACGCCCGAACTACTTCGTCGCCAAGTCCACGCACACCAGTTCGTGGTCGTTCCGCGCGTAGATGCGACGGTTCGCCAGGGCCGGATGGGACCAAACCACCGGCCGGCCGGGATCGTGGTTGTCCGGCTCCAACAGCTTCGCACGGCTGACTTCCTCGTAACCCTGGGGCGAGAGCTTCGCGATGATCAGGTCGCCCTTCTCGCTCAAGAGGAAGAACCGCGAGCCGTTCTTGACCGTGAAGCCGTTCCCCCAGCGTTCCGACTTGCCGCTCGTCGGCGCGAAGGTCTCCCACAGCCGCTCGCCGGTGTCCGCACGCAGGCAGCGATACTGGCCGTAGCTGCACGCCCCGTAGATGTGGCCGTCCTCGATGAAGGGCGTGTTCATGGTGCAGTTGAGGTGCGCCGTGTCGCGTTCGCTCATCTTCGTCGTGCGCCAGGCGACGGCCGGCCCGTCCTTGCCGGCCTCGAAGCGCAGCATCAAGGAGCCGTTGTAGAAGGCGCTGAGGAAGAGTTGGTCGCCCATCTTGCGTGGCGTCGCGATGGCCATGCCGTAGTTCAGCTTCCAAGGCTCGGTCCACAACACGCGGCCCGTCTCCGGATCGAGACCGTTCACCGCCTCGGCGTGCCAGAGGATGACCTGCCGCCGGCCGCCGAGTTCGTAGATCATCGGCGGGCAGTAGCCCGGTTCCTTTGCCGACAGGGCACGCCAGAGTTCCCGGCCGGAGTCCTTGTCGAACGCCACGGCCACGGTGCCTTCACCACCCACCACACAGATGAGCTTCTGTCCGTCGAGCAACGGGTGCGCCGAGACGCCCCAGTGCGGAACCTTCAGGCCGAAGTCCTTCTGGAAATCCCGTTCCCACACCAGGCGTCCGGTGGCCACGTCGAGGCACTTGAGATTTCCCATCGTCCCGAGCGCATACACGCGTCCGCCATCGACCAGGGGTGTCGTGCGCGGCCCGGCGGCATAGCTCACGTTGTAGGGACAGTCGTAGGCATGCTGCCAGAGGAGCTTCCCGTCCGACTCGTTGAAACACAGGACGCGCTCGTTGCCGGGAATCTGCGAGGCCTCGAACACGCTCTTCGGCTTCGGCGCGTTGGTGGGCACCAAGCGGTCCATCACAAACACCCGTCCACTGGCGACGGACGGTCCCGAGTAGCCTGCGCCCAGTTCGGTGCGCCAAACACGCTTGAACCCTCCTTCGGGGAATCGCTCGACAATGCCCGTCTCACGCCAGACCGCGTCCCGCTGCGGCCCGAGCCACTGCGGCCAGTCATCGGCGGTCCCGCGATGAAGAGCCGCGCTCGCCAGAATCGGGAGGCAACGCCGAACAAGGCTGGCAAAGTGGGGCATCATCGCGCTCCCACCTCATCGGACCCGGACCCAGGCAAGCAAGCCTGAAGGTCAGGGTGTCAGGCGCGACGGGATTCAACCGACTTCGAAGGCGCACGCACGCAGATCTCCGACTTCAGGACCTTTGTCCACAGAAGAGCCAATCAACAGAACCCCATCACGATCAATGGTCTACGCACTCTTGTATTGGAGGCGACTTTCACTCGCAGACGGGCGTGTCCCTGGTGGTCTGGAATTTGAGGACTTCACGACCAAGGGCGCCAAGGATTCCAAATCCGGCGGCTTCGCCATCTCCCACCCGTAGAAGACGAGGTCACGAGACCCAAACCACCACCGCCGAGCGGGGGCCAAAGGTTGCCGCAGAGGGCAGCCCTACCTAGGGCGCACGCGGAGTTCGCGGAGGTACGGAGTCCAGGTTTCAGCCGGCCTCGTTCTCCCTCCACCGGGAGCAGGTCCGTCTGCGACGTCTTTCCGTCACGAAGCCCAATTCCTGTCCTTTGGCTCCGGAGAAGGTTCACAAGGGACACGTCCATATGCACGTGGAGCCTTCTCTCACGCGATTAGAGTAAAGAGCATTGATCATGAGCGGGTTACGCTCCTGCTTTTGCTTGAGCGGACGGAGGTGTCCCTGATCCGGACCTCGGTTTGTGGGATCCTCGTTCGATCCCTGCCGTTCCGTGGAATCCGTGTCGCTCTCCCAAAGCGCGAGCGGACTCGCGCACTCCACGACGCTGGCGCGAGA
>CAIYXO010000294.1 GCA_903930165.1 uncultured Verrucomicrobiota bacterium
CTCGGTGATGGGGCTTCAGCTTTGGGAATCCCGTGGCCTGCGGGCGTGGACTCCTGTGAGCCAAGGGGTGAGCGCCGGCAAATGGGAGAATACGGGTCGCTTCGGGTTGAACCGGGACGTGACGATGTGGCGGTTGCGTTGAGGAACCGGTGATCACGGATTCCGGGGCCGAGTCCTTCGGAGCAGTACCGTCGTGACCAGCGCTCCTGCGAAGACGACGGCGGCGTTGGCGGGCTCGGGGACGGGCTCGGGGACGGCGATGGCGCCGGTCTCGAAGGTCAGGATCCAGTCCCGGAGTCGGTACTGACCGCCACCGGAGAGATCCGCGATGAAGAGATTCCAGGTTCCTTCCAGCGCATGGCCGTTGAAGCCGTCCAGACGCGCCGTCCGCAACGAGGTGTCGTCCACGCTGGACGGGTCGACGGCGCGTCCAGCGCATTGCAAGACCCCGGTGAGAGTCTCGAGCAAGGTTTCTTGTTCCGGTACCGCCAGGGCGGCGTGCAGTTGGTGGATGTCCCCGAGCGCGACCGTGTCGGAGAAGACCACGTCCAGTCCTCCCCGGTCGGAATAGCCGAACGGAGATTCCGCGGTTCGCCCTGGGCGGTTCATGAGGACCGCGAGGCCGGAGGCGTGCTGCAGGTGGACGTAGAGGTCTCCCAGCCGGGCCGACCCGCCTTCCGGAACATCGAGTCGGAGTCGGATGCTGAGGGATTCGATCTGGCCTGGTCCCGCGACGGAGATTCCGTCGAGAAGTCCGGTTGGGGAGTCGTCGGGGACGAGGAGGCCACGGTGGCCTGAGGATGCCTCGACCACCGCAGCGTTGGCGGAGAGTGCGGTGGTCGCCGAGAGGATCAGTCCGAGGATCGTGGCGTGCAGTCCGCATGGGCGGATGAAGAGGTGATGGAGAAGCGTTGGTCTCCGGCGATCGGGTCTGCATCCTGGCGATCTCGGACAAGCTGCCACCCGTCTGCGACCTGGTGTTGACCCTTCAGCGCCTGGGGGGATCCGAGTCCGCGGCGGTCTTCTTCCGGCATCCGTCCGGATTCGGCTCCGCGGAGCTGGACGGCTGGACGAGGCACCGGTCCGGGCTCCAGTCGGTCGACGGACGCACCACTGCGGGAGAGGACGGATTCGAATTCGCGCTCCTGCCCGGGAGGGAGCACCGGCTCTCCCTGGAGATCCGGCCCGAGGGCGTCGTTCTCGGCGTCGACGGGCAACCGCTGCGGCGCTATCCGCTTCTCGGCCGCCAGTTGACGGTCGTATCGCCGTGGAACTGGAAACCGGCGGCTGAAGGGGGGCCCGCGCTCGCGTTGGGAAGCTATTCCAGTCCGGTCCGGTTCAGCCGGCTCGAGCTTGCGGTGCCCGGCGCGAGATGACCGCGACGCAGGCGCGCCGGGGCTATTTGGAGGCCGGAACCCTGCGGGTCACCATTCCGACGTTGTCGCTGAACAGGCGGCCCTTGAGCAGGCCGAAGCTGACTGCCTGCCAGCTGATCCGCGGGATCTTGGGAATGCCGCCGTCGCCGGTGTAGGCGAACACAGGCGGCTCGAAGCCGCTTTCGCCACACAGCCGCTGCAGGTCCATCCGCAGAAGCGCGGTGATGTGCGCCGGGTAGGTGGTGCCGAGGAAATGGGTGAAGTGCCCGCCGAGGATGAGGCCGACGTAGCTCCGGATGCACTCCTGGTTGGGCATCGTCAGGACCAGCGTTCCACCTGGCACGAGCAGTTCGGCGAGGTTGCGGAACACCTGCCGCGGGTTCTCGAGATGTTCGATCGTCTCGGAGCAGACCACCGTCCCGAACCGCTTCCCGATCCGAAGCGGTTCATTGAGGTCCTGGGTGAACCACTCGACCTCGTCCGGCAACGTGGCGGGCCTGCCGGCGATGTCCGCACCGGAGAGCGGTCTTCCCAGGCCGATCGTGGCGAAGTGGCGAAGCAACTCCCCCTGGCCGGCTCCGAAGTCGAGCAGCGGCCCCTGGGCCCGGCCGGCCTCGAGAAGGCGGATCACCAGCTCCTTGATGTTGGAGTTGGAGGTTCCACCGGAGAGGGCGGCGGCCCGTTGGCGATGTTCCTGGAGGTTCAATGTGAAGGGGCCGGATCGATCCGCTTCGACGGGTCGATTTCCGCGATTCCTGTGCTTCAAAAGTATGCGGGCCCACACAAGGCCGAATCAAGGAAGAGGAACCCGGCGGATCACTTCGTGACCGCAGGCTTGGCCGACGCAGGAGCCGGAGAGACCGGTGCCGCGTTCGGCGTCGAACCCTTCGCCTTCGCCTTGGAGGCGTCCGCCGGGGGTGGGGCGGGATTCTCGGAGAGCCACTTCTTGGCGTCGGAGTTGTCTCCCTTGGCCGCCAGTTCCATCAGCCTTCGGGCTTCCTTGGGATCGAGGGGGACTCCCCGACCTTCCTCGTGACGTTTTCCCAATTCGAAGGCCGCGCTCGGGGAACCGTCCGCGACCCGCTGCTTCAGGAAGTCGACCACGCGCTTCTCGGTCTCCGCGGCTTCCTGTTCGCGTTTCCTCTTCTCGGCGGCGGCGGCGGCCGGACTCGGCGGCGGAGCGGGAACGGCACCGGGTGCCGCGGCGCCTCCGGAGCCCGACCGGTTGGGAGCCGTCTGCGGTGCGTAGGGATTGCCGCCGGTCGCGCGGTCGAGGGAGCGCTTGATGCGCCCGATGGACTGGGCTTCGACGGCGGTGGCGAACAGGCCCAGGCAGGCCATCAGCAGAAGGGGCTTCCGGTTCATGGGACGTCCGGAGCCTAGCCCCTCCATTGGCGGTTGGAAGCTGCCGTTTCCGCAATCGTCCGGCGAAGGGGGAGGAGCCTCACGCGAAGGCGCCAAACCGCCAATGGGAGGGAAGGGAACCTCGGGTTCTGCAACGGCCAAGTCGCAGGGCGACCGGCGTTTGCGATCTGGGCTCCGTATCCCGCTTCCCGTTGGCGTCTTCGCCTTTCCGCGTGAGGCCCCCTTTCGATCCCATCCAAGGGATCAAAGGATGTTCGCGGCGAGTTCCGCCAGGTCGCTGCGTTCGCCGCGCTGGAGTTCGATGTGTGCGGCAAGCGCCTGCTCCCGGAAGCGGCTGATGATGTAGTTGAATCCGTTCGAGGCCACGTCGACGTAGGGGTTGTCGATCTGGTAGGGGTCTCCGGTCAGCACCAGCTTCGTGCCGTGGCCAACCCGGGTGAGGATCGTCTTGGCCTCCAGCGGAGTGAGGTTCTGCGCCTCGTCGACGATCATGAACTGGTGGGCGATGCTGCGTCCGCGGATGTAGCTCAGCGCTTCCACCACGATCGTGCCGCTGCGCAGCATGTCGCCGGTCCGCCGGTGGTCGTGGCCCATGTTCAGGTCGCCGAGCATCTCCAGGGCATCATGGATGGGTTGCATCCATGGGGAGAGCTTCTCGTCGAGGGATCCCGGCAGGAAGCCGAGTTCCTTGCCCATGGAGATGGTCGGACGTGCGACCACCAGGCGCCGGAATTCCCGGTCGTTGACCGTGCGCTTCAGTCCGGCGGCCAAGGCGAGGAGGGTCTTTCCTGTGCCCGCCTTGCCCATCAGCGTCACCAGCTTCACGCGCTCGTCGAGCAGGGCGTCGAGGGCGAAGTGCTGCTCGCGGTTCTTCGGCTTGATTCCCCAGACGTTCTGGCAGTCCTGCAGCGGGATCAGCCTCCGGCCGGTGGCGTCCACCTTGCACAGGACCGTGCGCTTCAGGTTCCCCTCTTCGGCCACGGTGCAGTACTCGTTCGGATGTCGGACCGGTCCCGGGGGAAGGGCGACCTCGCCGTTGAATTTCAACTCGGAGATCTTCGCCGCCGGCAGGATCACCTCGAACATCCCGGTGTAGAGGTCCTTGAGGTTGACCTGGTCGGTCTCGTAGTCCTCGGCATCGAGGCCCTGTACGTCGGCCTTGAGACGGAGGTTGATGTCCTTGGTGACGAGGATGGTCGGGTGCCTCCGGTCGGCTGCCTGGATGGCCAGAGCCTGGGCGAGGATCCGGTTGTCCATCGAACCGGCCGCGGCGGCGAGGATGCCGGCCTTGGAACCGGACTGGAACAGGATCTGAAGGCGGCCGCCGTTCGCGAGCGGCACGCCCTTGCTGAGGTTGCCCTCCTTGCGGAGCGCGTCGAGCCGACGGGAAACCGTCCGGGCGTTCTGCCCGCGTTCGCTGGTCTCCCGCTTGAACTTGTCGA
>CAIYXO010000295.1 GCA_903930165.1 uncultured Verrucomicrobiota bacterium
ACCAAGTCCGACACCCGCGACGTGGCCCGGGAATGTGGCCTTCGAACCGCGGACAAGGAGGAGTCGATGGAGATCTGCTTCGTGCCGGACAACGACTACGGGAAGTTCCTCTAACAGTCGAAGCTGGTCGAACGCCACGCCGGCGAAATCGTGGACACGGACGGCAAGGTCCTCGGACGGCACGATGGGATCGAGTTCTACACCATCGGACAGCGACGCGGACTCGGCATCTCGTCGCCACGGCCCCTCTACGTGCTCGAGCTCGATCCGGCGACGAACCGCGTCGTCGTGGGCGAGGAGGATCGGCTTTCCCGGACCGGGTTCACGGTCGATTCCTGCAACTGGATCCCGTGGGACCTGCCGCCCGGCGACTTCGAGTGCACGGCGAAGATCCGCTACAACCACCCGGGAGCCGCGGCCACGGTGACGCCCCGACCCGACGGCACGGCGACGGTGCGGATGCACGAGCCGGCGCGCGCGGTGACGCCGGGACAGGCCTGTGTGTTCTACCAGGAGGATCTGGTGCTGGGAGGCGGTTGGATCCGGCGTTGAAGCAGAACTACGCGGGATCCGTCGACACCGGCAGGTCCGACGGCGCTCCCCATTCGCTCCACGATCCGTCGTAGACCGTGACGTCCCGGTATCCGGCGCGCACCGCGGCCAAGGCACCGATGCACGCGGTGACCCCGGAGCCGCAGCTGAAGACCAGACGGGAATCCTCCGGGACCACTGCGACGAGGATGCCCCTCAGGACCGCCGGCGACAGGTAACGTCCGGACGCCAGGAATCGGGTGAACGGGATGTTGCGCGAGGCCGGCATGTGTCCCGGACGCAAACCAGGCCTCGGTTCCGGTTCAATGCCGTGGAAGCGGCCCTCGGACCGCACATCCACCACGGCACACCGCGGATCCGAAAGGGCCTCGATCACCTGTGGAAAACCGCAGAACCAACCGGTTTCGGGCTGGGCCTTGAACATCCCGCCGCCCCGGTGGCCGGGCGCGTTGGGTTCCACCTGGAATCCGGCTTCGATCCATGCAGGAAGCCCGCCGTCCAAGACCGACACCCTGCGGTGGCCCATGGCGCGGAACATCCACCACGCCCGCGGACTGGAATACACCCCGCGCGAGTCGTAGACCACTATCCGGCTCCGCCCGTGAACGCCCAGACGCCCGACCTCCCGCTCGAAATCCTCCGGGGAAGGCATCATGTGTGGCAACCCAGTCCGAGGGTCGGACAGCGCACCGTCCAAGTCGAACCGGCCAGCCCCGCGGATCCGAACCGGACCAGGCCCACCCACGGAGGCGTCCAGGACGACAACATCCGGCTCCGCCTCGTGGACGCGCAGCCACTCCACCGAGACAAGGGACATTGAAGGATCCACGGCGCGAATTACCCGGCGACCCGCTTCCCGTCACACTGGGCAACCCGCGCCCACTGGACGGGATTTGCAGAGGGGAAGTCAGCGGGTCGGGACGGAGCGAACCCGATAGAAGATGCGGTCGGTGGACGGCAAGGGCACTCGCAGCTCCCGGGACTTGATCGGTTCCGAAACCGCGGTCCAAACGGAGGCGGAGGGTGAATCCGCCCATTCGACCACATGCAGTTGGGCGGCACGGATATCACCGGTGAGGTCATCCACGAGGTTCGCCGCCGGGGCATCCCAGCTGAGGACGAGGTTGGAACCATCGCGGGACACGGAGCGGATCTTGGGTTTGGGATGATACCCGATCACGCCACGAAGCGGGAAATTGAGGATCCCCAAGGGCGTCCACGGTTCCGGCCCCCAGGCGGAAAAGACGAAGTCGCCGCTGCCCCAACTGGTCCGGAAACGCACGAACCGCGTGCCGTCGTCCTCGATCAGGTAGCCATAGGCCAGCATGCCGTGGATGTCCGGATTGACCCGCGTCTGACCTCCCAGGGTCCGCGAGATCTCCGAAGTGGGCTGGAGATAGAGCAAAACCGGATAGCCGGCATCGATCTCGGCCTTGAGATCCGCAAAGGTGAAGCCGCGACCGCCCGTCACCACCGGGTTGAAATCTGCCAACTGGCAGAACGCCTCGCCGTCGTAGCCGCGGTATCGCGACCAGTCGATCAAACCGGAAGGGATGTCGGCGCGTTTGGGGACCGACGGCTCGAATCCGGGACGCGCGGTGCGCCGGGCGCCGGAAGCGTTCCAGAAGACGAAGGAGTATCCGTCGATGTTGCCCCGGCACTCTCCGTTGAGGTCGGTCCACTTCTTCTGGTTCAGCCCGATGAAGTCGCCGATGCAGTCGGCCGCGTGTTCCGCACGACCGGCGGTGACGTAGGGATCCTCCGCGACGCTCTCGTAGGCGACGTAGTAGTCGTCGACGTGGCCGGGCCTATTTGAAGGGCGTCCATCGACTCCCGAGGCGGAGGCCCACAGCGACCGGATCCCGCTGTGGCCCGCGCTGCGACGGCTGTCCAACGGGGCCACCCCGCCCGAGGTGGGCCCGGCGTAGAAGTCGGGGAAGCCGTTGCGGTCCCAGAAGCCGAACAGGTTCCCGGTCGCGGTGCCGAAGCAACCGTAGTCCCATTCGTAGTCGGGGACGTCGTCGATATGGACGCTTTCCAGCGCGGCGCTCGCGGAAAAGGCCAACCCGACCGCCAGCAGGACGGAGGGAAGGAAAGGTCGACGGGTCATCCTCATGGACGGACGCCACCCTCGGCAACCGGACGTCGGTGTCCAGCGAAGGATGCAACCGGCCGGTGAATTCCATTGAAGGCCGCTTGCGCGTGCGGCGGCACCCGCCTTCACTCCCGCCCTCCCGGCCGATCCGGGAATCCACCGTGAAGTCCCGCTCGCCGGCGAAGACCGGCTACTACGTGCTCGAAGGGGTCAACTCCTTCGCCACGGCCTACTATTTCAACTACCTGATGTTCCTGCTCCAGCGGGACCACGGGTTCACCAACCTTCACACGCTTGGGATCGGGGCGATCCATGGCTTCCTGTACGTCGGCGCTTCCTGGTTCGCGGGCCGGTTCGGCCAACGCCACGGTTATTTCACCAGCCTGCGCATCGGCTTCGGCGGCATGGCGGCGGGAATCGCCTTGGGCTGGCTCGTGCCGTCGGCCATGGCCCAGGTCGCGGCGCTGCTGGTGTGGACCGTGACCATGTGCTTCACCTGGCCCATGCTCGAGGCGTTGGTCGCGGAGCATGAGACCCATGACCGCCTGCCGCAGCGGATCGGACTCTACAACGTCACTTGGGCCGGCGCCGGCACGGCCGGATACTTCCTCGGCGGCTCGATCTTCGAACGCCTCGGTGCCTCCAGCCTGTATTGGCTGCCCATACTCCTTCACCTCGCCCTGTTCGCCGCGACATTCTTCCTCGAACGGCGCCATGACCGTTGGATGGCCACGGCTCCTCCCGCCGAGACCTGGCATCCGGACCCCGCGACGCAGGCACGGAAACCGAAATGCTTCCAACAGTTGGCGTGGATCGGCAACCCGTTCGCCTACATGGCGATGAACACCCTTCTCGCGGTGGTGCCCGGCATCGCAGCCAACGCAGGTCTTTCCATCGAGCAGGCCGGCCAGCTCATGGCACTCTGGTACGGGGTTCGCACCGTCACCTTCCTTCTCCTGTGGCATTGGCACGGATGGCACTACCGCTTCGGATGGTTCCTCGGGGCCATGGTCCTGTTGATCGCCGGTTTCGTCGCCATCATGACCACCCAGCGACTCTGGATCCTCGTGCTGGGCCAGGTCGCGTTTGGATGGGCGACCGGCCTGCTGTACTACTCGTCGTTGTTCTATGCGCTCGACGGCAGCGAGACCAAGGGCGAGCACGGCGGCATCCACGAGGCGTTCATCGGACTGGGAATCGGCGCCGGCCCGGCGGTCAGCACCGCCGCGTTGTGGTTCAGCGGCAGTACCTTCGCCCCCGCAGTGGCCGTCTCCGGAGCGTTGCTCGTCGGGCTGGCCGGGTCGATTGCCGTATGGAAGCGGGGGCGAACCGGTTTGTCCGCTTCGGTCGAAGCCTGAATCGTGTCCCTCCGTCGAACGCCCGGCCAGGCCAGCGGTCCATTCGAACGATTCCGCAATTTGGGACGTAACAAACCGGGCCCAACCGGGTTTCCATCCCTGCCACACCATGAGATTCCCTCAGCGCCCTTCCCGCCGCCAAGGCTTCACGCTCATAGAACTGCTCGTGGTGGTCGCCATCATCGGCATCCTCACCAGCATGCTTCTGCCGTCGCTCGCCGCGGCCAAGGGCTCGGCCAAGCGCATCGCCTGCCTGAACCAGGAAAAGCAGATCGCTCTCGCCTTGCACATGTATGCGGGTGATTCGCAGGGACATTTCCCGCCGCGCATCCAGACCAACCGCTGGTGCACCACGCTGCGCCCCTACTACGTGGATCTGAAGCTTCTCAAGTGCCCGACCGATTCGGGCGCCAAGGGCACCACCAACGTCGCCGACGTGGGAGACCGGGTGGCCGAAACGGCGCCGCGCACCTACGTCATCAACGGCTTCAACGACTTCTATCGCCACATCGTCGGCAATGCCCAGATGGCGGACTTCCGGCGTCGCGGGAACGGCGAGATCATCATCCGGGAAGGCGACATCGTCGAACCCTCCGCGACCATCGCCTTCGGCGAGCGGGATTCCTCGGCACAACTCCAGTACCACATGGACTACGATGCCCTCGACGACCTGAATGGCCTGAACCAGAGCCTTCATGGCAATTCGACGAAGACGGGCCGCGGGGGCGGCTCGAACTACGCGATGGTCGACGGCCACGTCGAGTTGCTCCGCTACGGTAAGTCCTTCAATCCCATCAACCAGTGGGCCGTCACTCCTGCCGAGCGGAACCTGGCCGTGACCACACCCTGAGGCCGCCCCGATGAACCGTCGTACCGCCACCCTGCTTGGGATCACCGCCGCCCTCGGACTCGCCTACGTGGCGTTCTACACCGACTGGATCTCACCCGAACCGATCCAGATCGCGTCGCAGGTCCGTCCCGTGATCCAACAACCCCGGTTCGGCCGGAAAAGTTCGAAGGCGGTTCCCGGGAATCCGTTCGCCACCGACGCGCGGGGCAATGTCGTGAAGCCGGCCGACGGCGCACCCGCGGCCTCGGAGACCAGCAAGCCTTTGCCGAGCTCAGGACCGCCCGACGCGCCGCCGAGCTCAGGCCTGGCGGAACCCGCCAACGGCGTGGCCCACGTGACCTTCAGCCTCGATGACCGCTATTCGCTGACCTCACTCCGGGTTCTCGAGGTGGGCCCGGACGGCAGCCGCGGTCGCATCATCTGGGATCTGAAGGGGAAGAGCCGGCCACTCAACGGGTTGATCTACGGCCGCAATCCGACCGGCATGGTTCCGACAACTCCCGACACCCTCGCCGCCTCACTCGAACCCGGGACGCTCTACCGGCTGGAGGTCGCCGCCGGACGCCGCAAGGGCACCAACGTCTTCCAGACGGTCGTCCGCCCGCCGCCGACCGAATAGGATTCAGGATACGCTCCTTCCGGACGCCGGAAATCGGCCCGTTCCAGTCCGTTGGCGTCCTGACAAGCATTCGGCCGTCCGCGGCTCCGCGCTTCTGGCTACCAGCTGCTGGCCCGAACCACCGACCCCCGCCGACGCTCCGAATCGAAGGAAAAGGCGCCCAGCCGCGGAGACTCCTTCTCCAAACAATCCCGTTCGCCGCCCGACTTCATGCCGGCCACGAAAAGGGCGGCGTTTGCACGCAACGGTCCGTCGCCGGCCAAGTCCACCTGCTTTCCCCGACGCCGGATCTCCCCGATCGGCTGCGGGCCTTCCCCCGACACCTCGTAGTCTTCGCCCGTTCCGTGGAGGCACCGCACCGTCATCGCTCCTCCGGTCAGGAAAAGACCCCATTCAGGGAATGGACTCCCCGTCGGAATCTCATCCCCAGCCGCATGCCACCCTTCAACCTCACCGCAAGCAGGCGTTCCATGGACATCTCCCCGGTCGCCAATCCACCGACACGTCCGACCCGACGCCAGGTCCACCAACGAACGGGGCAATTGGCCAACCTGGACGGTCGTGCCCCCTGGGAGATCCGGCATGCCGACTACCTCAAGGCCCGGTGTGAGCTGACCGGCGAAACCGATTTCCAACGCCAGGAGTTCCTGCTGGACCACGCGGACGACCGCCTTCCCGGACGGCCCTAGCCGCCGATCGCCGGCCCTCATGACGTCAGGAGGCACTCGAGGGACGCCCGCAACACGCGTTGGGTCATCGGGACGGCTGCCGTCGGCACTTGGACCTTGGCTATCCGAGGCTCTCCCTCCGACCGTTCAGCCACTTCACCTCCCCCTCCTCATGTGGCTCCGGCCACCAAGGGCCCGTCGCCTTCGCCCGTACGTACATACACGTATGGCTTTGGTAGGGTTCGTCGGGTCAGGGTTTCCGACGTGAAATCCCGCGTCGCCAGATCCGCCGCCTCCATCCTGATCGCCCTGGCCGGCCTGTGGGTCGCCACCACCGCAAAGGCCGCGAATCCCACCTGGCTTGGACGTCCCTTCACCAAGGTCCTCTCCGTCGGCGATCCGATTCCGGGCACCGCCGGGGCCACCTTCGGCCACATCAAGTACTTCACCTTCCGGGCCGGGACGCTGCACATCGTGGCCGGCGAGACCGAGGGCCGGAACGGGCTGTTCCGGTGGAGGAACGGCACGCTGGAGAAGCTCGTCTATACGGACACCGTCGCGCCGAACGGATCGACCTACGACACGGTCCACTTCGCCACCGACGAGACCTCCGGGGCGCTGAACTTCGTCGGCGAGATCCTTTTCGGCCGCCCCGGCGCTTCCATCGGACTCTTCGAGATCCGGGATGGCCGGTTGACGAAGGTCTTCGACAACACCGCCCCGGTGGATGGAATCACCCTGTCCGGCTTCGGCTATCCGGTCCGGGTCGGGAACCAGGTCGTGGGCGGGGCCAACTTCCTGGAGAACGGGGAACTCCGGAACGGAATCCTCAAGTGGGACGGCAGCCATCTCACCAAGATCATCGCCAGCGGCGACGACCTCCCGGGCTCGCTGGATGCATTCACCGGCCAGCCGGGACCCTTCCAGATCGACTTCGACGGGACCGACGTCGCCTTCGTCGCCACCGACCATCCCCAGGGCCGGGGCACCAACGGCGTCTACCGCACGGTCGGCGGCGCATCGTTGGTGAAGCTGGTGGACGGAAACGACCGGCATCCCTCGGGAAGGACCTACCATGAGCGCTTCGCGGTCTTCAGCTCGGTTGCCGTCGCGGGCACCAACCAGGCCGTGGCGACCCATGGCGGATTCGTGTCCTCGGCCGGAGGCAGCGTCTTCTACACCACGCCGCCTGCAGGCCTGGCGCGCTTCTCCAACGGATCCTTCGACCCGGCCCTCAACCGGCTCGGACTCAACTCCGGGTTCCAGGCGACGATCACCACCAACCGGGTCTTCGACGGCCGCACCTTGAACACCGCGACCTGGGTCGACGCCGAAGGGGACGACCTGGTCTACTTGCTGACCTTCACCGACGGATCCTCCGCAATCTATGCAGCGGTTGCTGGCGGAACGCCGCCGCCTCCGACCGCCCCGGTGCTGACCGTACCGTCGGTCGCCGGAGGGAACCTCTCCTTCCGCTTCCCGACCTCCACCGGCACCAACTACCGCGTCGAGTATCAGGCGACCCTCGGCGGGGCTTGGACCGTACGCCAAACCCTCGCCGGCACCGGCTCCGACCTCACCTTCACCGAACCCGTCGCCACCGGAGGATTCTACCGCGTCGTCGTCCAGAACTGACTGACCAATTCCTGATTCCTCATTCCTGATTCATGATTCCAGGGAGTTCCGATTCCGTTGCTCAACGCTCCCGGCTCTTCGCTCCCGGCCAATTTGGGCCGGCGGTCGGTTGTCCCGCTGCGGGGTACAAAACTTCCCGGCTCCCGGCTTGTCGTCGAATTCGCCCGGCGTAGGCTTCGTCCCAGTTCCACCTCACCTCGAAGCACGCACCCATCATGTCCACCGAATCCAACATTCCCCAGGTGCCCGGCTCCAGCCGGCGCGATTTCCTCAAGCGCACCGCGGCCGCCGGCGGCATCGCCGGCATCCTCGCCAACCAGGTTGCCGAGGCGAAGACCTTGACCAAGCTCGCCGCCCCCTACGCCGGCCGCGTGATCGGAGCCAACGACCGCATCGTCCTCGGCTTCGTCGGCGTCGGCGGACAGGGCTCCGGCGCCCACGTGGGCCTGAACCTCGAGCACTACAAGGAGAACAACGTCGCCCTCGCGGCGATCTGCGACGTCTCCAAGCACCGCGTCGACGCCAACGTCGCCAAGGTCCAGGAGAAGACCGGCACCAAGCCCGAGGGGTACACCGACTTCCGTCGCGTCCTCGAGCGCAAGGACATCGACGTGATCTTCTGCGCCACCGTCGAC
>CAIYXO010000296.1 GCA_903930165.1 uncultured Verrucomicrobiota bacterium
CATCCGGATGTCCTCGACATCCGGTGGCGGCTCCACGCCGCGCGAGGCCAATGGGATTCCGCCTTGGATGTCGCCCGACTGGTGACCAATGTCGCCCCGGACAGACCTTCAGGCTGGATCCATCAGAGCTCCACCCTCCATGAGATGAAGCGGACGCAGGAGGCGATGCAACTGCTGCTTCCCGTCGTCGAGCAGTTCCCTGAGGAAGGCATCATCGCCTACAATCTGGCCTGCTACGCCTGCCAACTCGGAGACCTCGCCGGCGCGAAGATCTGGTTGGAGCGGGCTTCCAAGGTCAAAGGCAGGCTACCCCTGAAGGAGATGGCCCGGGAGGATCCTGACCTGATCCCGCTCCTCGATTTCATCAAGCATCTCTGAAAGAAGCCGATGACTCCCTGCAGCGGCACGCGGCAGGTCCTTCGAATACCACGAACGGGTCTTCGTCCCTTGTTGGAGATTGTGAAAACTTTCACGATCAGCTTGACCATCCGGGGTCGGAGGTTAGCGTCCGCGCGATTTTCACCGTTAATTGGAGAGACACTGAAATGAAGAACACACTGAAGTTCGCCGCCTCGATGGCGGTCGTCGTGGCCACCAGCGCCTCTGCCGCCGAGATCACGGGCAAGGTCAAGTTGACCGGCGAGGCACCGGCCGCGCGAGAGATCACCCCGATCAAGGCCGACAAGCTGTGCGGAGCCCTGCACACCAAGCCGGTCATGACCCGCACCTACGTTGTCGGCGCCGACAAGGGCCTCGCCAATGTCGCCGTCTACATCAAGGCCGGCCTTCCCGCCGGAAAGACCTACACGCCCCCGGCCACCAAGCCCCTCATCGATCAGGTCGGCTGCGTCTACGAGCCGCTGATCTCCGCGGCCATGGTGGGTCAGACGGTCGACATCAAGAATTCGGACGCGTTCATGCACAACGTGAACTGCCAGGCCAAGGTGAACAAGGGCTTCAACTTCGCCCAGGCCACCGCCGGGCAGGTCAATCCGAAGACCTTCGACAAGCCGGAGCTGGCCGTGAAGCTCATCTGCAATGTCCACCCGTGGATGTCCGGCTACGTCCATGTGTTCGACCACCCGTTCTTCGCGGTGACCGACAAGGACGGCAACTTCTCCATCAGCGGCGACCTGCCCGATGGCAAGTACACGGTCGAGGCCAACCACTTGAAGTCGGGCGTCGTCACCGGTGAGGTTGAGGTCAAGGGTGGCAAGGCCACGTTGTCCCTCGAGCTTGCGGTCAAGTAATCCGAGCGCAGCTTCTAGGCCGTGGCCGGCTTCCGGCCACGGCCTTTTCCTATGTCGACACCCGCCTCCGCTGCCACCGGCTTGTATCGCTATTCCCTTGTGGTCACCCTGGCCACACTGGGGCTGGTTTGCATGGGCGGCTTGGTGACCAGCAAAGGCGTGGGAATGGCCGTCCCCGACTGGCCTACCAGCTTCGGGTACAACATGTTCGCCCTGCCGATCTCCACTTGGAAGACCGGCGGAATCTTCGACGAACATACCCATCGGATCTGGGCCTCGACGGTGGGATTGCTGGTGGTTTTCCTGACCCGATGGGTCGGTGGCGCCGCCTCCCGAAAGTCCTTGGCCTGGATCGGTTCCACCGAACTCGCGGTCGGCGTCGGCCTGCTCGTCTTCGCGGGTTCCAACTGGAGGAACGAGGCCCACTTCCTGATGGGCATCTCGGCGGTCGTCCTGCTGGCGGCCATCTCCCCATGGGGCCGCAGCCCGTCTTCCGGGACAGCGGTCCGAATGGCTTGGATGGCTTTCTGGACCGTCCAATTCCAAGGAAGCCTCGGAGGCCTCCGTGTCGTCCTCGACCAGTGGACCGTGGCCGGCACCACCGGTGGCATCCTCTTCGGCGTCGCCCACGGCTGCCTGGGTCAGCTATTCTTCGCCCTCCTGGTCTGCCTCACCTTCCGATTGGCACCCGGTTGGGATGCGATCCGTTTCCCCGCCTCGAATTCGATCCCGAAGCTCCTTTCGCGTGTGGCCTGCCTTCTCGTCTTCGGGCAACTGCTCCTTGGTCTCCTGATGCGCCACCAACACGCCGGTCTCGCGATTCCGGATCTGCCGCTGGCCCACGGCCAGCTCTGGCCTGCCACGGACGCAGCATCCTTGGAGCGGTACTCGGCCCGCCGTGACGGCTTCGACTCGATCACGGCCTTCCAGATCCAGATCCACATGCTGCATCGCATCAATGCGCTCCTGACGCTCGCCGCGGTTGTCGCCGTCTTCGTCAGAACCCGTGCATTGCCCCGGGAAACGATGGCTCGCAGACTGGCTGCCGTCTGGTTTGGGCTCGTCTCCACCCAGTTCACCCTCGGCATCCTGACCGTGCTGTATGACAAGCCGGCCGACATCGCCACCGCCCACGTTGCCGTCGGTTCCCTCTCCCTTTCGGCCGGCATCCTGACGGCATGGCTCTGCGGACGTACCAACGCCGCTTCGGCCGGGGAACGTCCCGGGAAAACTTCCATTCCGCAGATGACCACGCATGCCGCCGTGGGATAGGCTCAGACCTCTGTGACGACGCCCAGCCCTGTCGATTCTTCCCTTGCGGTGACGGAACTCCGTCCCGGATGGCTGAAGGTGTTCAGCGAGCTCTTCAAGGCGCGCCTGACCCTGCTCGTGCTCCTCACGACCCTGATGGGCTTCTTCCTCGGGTCGCCGGACGGAGTCTCCGGATGGCTTTGCATCCATGCATTGGGAGGAACCTCGCTTCTGGCTGCAGGAGCCGCAGCCCTGAACCAGTGGATCGAACAGGAACACGACGCCCTCATGCGGCGCACTGCGTCCCGCCCCATCCCTTCCGGCAGGATGGATACCACGGTGGTCTTGGCGCTCGGTGTCGGTACGTCCGTCGCCGGCCTGGTGTGGCTGGCGCTCTGGGTGAATCTGCTGACCGCTTTCCTGGGCGCAACGACCCTGGCCACCTACCTTTTCCTCTATACGCCGCTCAAGCGAGTCACCGTCCTCAACACCCTCGTGGGGGCGATCCCGGGAGCATTGCCTCCACTCATGGGATGGACCGC
>CAIYXO010000297.1 GCA_903930165.1 uncultured Verrucomicrobiota bacterium
ACGCGTCGTCGATCGCCCGGAACACCATGCGCGCCGTCGGACTGACCGTGCTCCTCGGCGCGGCGACGCTGGGCCTGGTGTGGGCCGTGGCCATTCCGGGGGTCATGCTCCTGGAAGCGAGGTCCCACGAGATCCAACGGTCCTTCGCCGACGGGATCTCTTATCTCGAGGCAACGCCGGCCGAGAATCCTCCCGACTATCAGCAGAGTCGGGTTGATCTTCAGGATTGGGCCACGGCGATGGTCTTCGCGGCATGCGCCGTGGTCGGACTGCTATGGGCCTGGCTGGCCCGGTCGAACTTCGCACGATCGGCCACGCCACCCGCCCTCCTGCGTCGCCAATGGATCCAGCAGGCCGGAGTCGTGGTGCTGCTCACCGCACTCGGAATCGGGGCATTCGGACAGCTGTTCCTGTTGCAGCAGCAGAGGAATTTGGCGGGCTTTGAACGTTCCTCCTTGGGCCGTCTGGACAATACCCTGCAAAAGCTGGCAGTGAACGGTTCGTTGCCAATGCCCGTGGCGGCGTGGCTCCAGGTTGCCCCGGTATCTCCGGAGGAGGCGTATCGGACGATCGTCCAGCGGGACGGGACGCGCGCCGCCAGCAGCTTGGGGCTCGCGCTCCGTGAGGAGATCCGTTGGATCGAGTCGCGCCTGAAGTCCCATCTCACCTCACCCAAGGGCACGTTGCCGGAGGAGATCCGCGGAGCCCTCGGCGTCACGGCGACCTCGCCCTTGGACGCCGGATTGGAGTTGATCCGACGTCTGGGACCGAAGGATGCCCGTGAACTCGTTGCACGCCTGCCGGACAAACGTGTCCGTTCACTCCCATCGACGACGAAGCCCGGCATGACCGCTCCAGGCCCAGGCACCACGATCTCCCCAGAACTCCGCCGCCGCTACAACCTCCCGGAGCCGCCGCGCCCGTGAGCCGCGGTGTCGGCGGGCCGCGGAAACTTTCTCCTCCCGGCTCCACGGCGGCCGGCCGCAGTCTCACCCCGTGATTCCCGGGCGCCTCACCCTTCTCCTGCTCCTCGCGTCGCTTCTCCACGCGGTCCCGGCCTGGGCCGAAGCGACCGACTCCACACACCGCGCCCGGCTCGAGTCCATCATGGGACCTTTCCCCGACACGGTCCGTCGAGTTCCCGTAACCTGGAGGGTCCAGTCTTCCACGAACGGTCCGGGCTGGGTCCTGCAGGACATCCGCTACGCCGCGGATCCCGGCGACGAGGTGCCCGCATGGCTTCTCCTGCCAGCCGCCGCCAGTACGAATGCGACTCGCGCCTTCCCGGCGGTGCTTGCCCTCCACCAGACCCACTCCGCTGGCCGGAACGTGGTGGTCGGACTCGGGAACTCTCCCGACGACGAATACGGGCTGGAGCTGGTCCGGCGCGGCTATGTCGTGCTGGCGCCGTCCTACCCGCATCTCGCGGAATACGCCCCGGATCTGTCGAGATGGGCGAGCGGCACGATGAAGGCCGTCTGGGACAACTCGCGCGGCCTCGACCTGCTCGCCTCCCTGCCCTGCGTCGCCACCAATCGCGGATTCGGCGTCATCGGACATTCGCTCGGCGGACACAACGGC
>CAIYXO010000298.1 GCA_903930165.1 uncultured Verrucomicrobiota bacterium
CCCCGACGCCAGTTCGTCCGCCGCCTCGGCGCCTTCGGTGCGCTGGGAGCCGCCTCCCTGTCTTCCTTCCGGCTTTCCGCGGCCGCGGCCAAGGCAGGCGACCGGCTTCCCGAGCTCTCGAAGTTCGGGTTGGAAGGCACGCTTCCGTCCACCGCCGGCAAGGTGGTCCACCTCGACTTCTGGGCCTCCTGGTGCGTGCCCTGCAAGGAGTCGTTCCCGGTCCTCGAGGCGCTCCACAAGGAATACGGGCCGAAGGGCTACGTGCTGATCGGCATCAGCATGGACGAGGAGAAGGCGGAAATGGACCGCTTCCTGAAGATGAACAAGGTCACCTTTCCCATCGTGCGCGACGCCAAGGAGAAGGCGGCCTTCTCCCTGCGTCCTCCAGGCATGCCGACCTCCTACTTCGTTGCGCCGGACGGCGTCATCCACTCGGTCCATCCCAAGTTCGAGGGGGAGGCCACGCGGAAGACCTACGTCGGCATCATCGAGGAACTGCTGGGGAAGCTGAAATGAGCCACATCCACGTTTCCGCGTCCGGAGATCCCGATCGGCGTCCAAAGTCACCCGAAGTCCGCCCCGCCATGCCCCAAACCCGAAAGTCCCTTAGCGCCGCCGTCCTGTTGGCCGGCGTCCTGTTGGCCACCGGTTGCAAGAACGTGGAGCCTTGGCAGCGGCGGACGCTTTCCGACGCCACCATGCGTGGTGACCGTGACCCGGCCGGCCAAGGGCTGGCGGACCACATGTGGTTCAGCCGAGAGGCCGCCAGCGGCGGACGCGGCGTGGGTGGCGGCGGATGCGGATGCAACTGACCCCAAGGATCCCGAACCCAAGTCGATTCCCAGAATGAACGCCTTCCGCCCGCACGTCCTTGCCGCCTTCCTGCAGCTGGCCCCGCTGACCCGGGTCTTCCAACACGCCTCGCCGAAGCTCGCCGCCGGTCCGGCCATCGCGATTCTGCGGTGGATCTTCGGAACAGCCTCGGTCGCCGGCTCCATGCACGGCCTGTCCGGCGCCTCGGGAATCTCCCCCACCACGGTGCGGGCCACCAACGGGATCCGAACCTCCACCACTTTCATCGTCTCCGACACCTCGCACGGCACCGCCGCCGCCTATTCCACCACGAGCGCGATGCCGCCCGGGCTCACGCTCAGCAGCCGGGGAATCCTTTCCGGAACCCCGACGAACGGGGGCTCATTCACCCTTTCCATCCGGGGTTGGGAAAACTCGAACTTCTCGGGCAATTCAGCCACCAAGAACGTCTCCGTCACCGTGGTCAACACGGCGCCGCCGGTGATCACCACTCCGCCAACCAACGTCACCGTCAACACGGGCCAGAATGCGGTGTTCTCGGTCGGGTTCACAGGACATCGCCCGCTGACCCTCCGATGGTTCAAGGAGGACATCGAGGTGGCTGGCGCCACCAACACCACGCTCACGCTCACCAATGTCCAGGCAGCCACCGCCGGCCGATACCGCGTCCGACTCGTCAACAGCGTGGCCACGGTCTTCAGCGAGTTCGTCACCCTGACCGTCAACAGCCCGAACCCGCCGCCTTCTCTCACGGCCCAACCGGTTTCCCTCGCGGCTCACGTCGGCGAAACCGTGCGTTTCGGGGTCGGCGCGGCCGGAAACGGCCTTTCCTTCGCCTGGACCCGCGGCATCCAGGCGGTCGGCGGAAACGCGAGCGAACTGGTCCTCACCAACGTGACCGAAGGCGACGGCGGCACCTACGGCGTCCGGATCAGCAATGCCGGCGGAGCCACCAACAGCGCCGGTGCCGTTCTCACCGTGTTGCCGCGTCTCCGGCTCGATCCCCCGGCCCGCTCGGGCGAATCCGTCCAACTCCGGTTCACCGGGATCGAAGGTCGCCCCTACCGCCTGGAGTCGGCCGTCGAACTCAATGGCACCTTCTCGCCCGTACTCGACGTCCTCGGCCGCTCGACCGGGGCCGTGATGACCCTTGCCCCGACGAACGCCGCCCGGGTCTTCCGAGTCCGCACGGCCAACTGAATCCGGCCCGGGCCGCCGGGCATTCGCGATTCCGGATCTGCGATTCCAGATTCCCCGCAGGTAGCCGCGGCCGCCAGGCTGCGGACCCTTGCCGCCGATCCAGTGGTTTCTTCCCGCTGAAAACTGGAAACTGGAAACTGAAAACTCCCCAGGGACCGCCACGGAGGCACGGAGGACACGGAGTTCGGGATTTGTCCCCTCTCCGTCGTCGGTAGCCGGCGCCCCCTAGGCTGCGGACTTCCCTCCATTCCCCAATCCCGGATCCGACGGTGCAATAGCGCGTCGGCGTCAGGACCTGGGATGGGCAACCGGCCGTCCCACCCCGCTTCTCCGCGGCTTCTCGGCTTGGCGTGGACCTCCGCCG
>CAIYXO010000299.1 GCA_903930165.1 uncultured Verrucomicrobiota bacterium
GGGCGGAGGTCAGCGGCTCCTTCTCCGGGATGTCCATCTGGCGGTGCA
The DNA here is from genome assembly GCA_903930165.1 of uncultured Verrucomicrobiota bacterium. Taxonomy (GTDB): domain Bacteria; phylum Verrucomicrobiota; class Verrucomicrobiia; order Limisphaerales; family UBA9464; genus SXXZ01. The sequence continues at coordinate 49 of CAIYXO010000299.1, forward strand.
GGATGTCCACGCCGTCCACACCCAGCTCGGCACAGCGGTCGACGACCTGGTGGATGGTCACCTTCGGGTCGCGGAAGTGCCAATAGGAGTAGGAGGCGATGGCAAGGCGGATGCGCCCGGCGGGCGTTCCGGAGGCGGCGGTGGACTGGCAAGAGTCCGACGTGGCGCAACCGGCGGAAGCGGCGGCCAGCAGACCGCCGGTGAGGAATCCACGGCGGTTCAACGATGCGTTCTGCATGGGCGGATCCTGCGGCGGGGAATCCACCGCGGCAACCGGGATGGAATGTGGGATCCGTCGAATCGATTCATGGTAGCCGGAAGGGACCCACCCAAGAACGCCCAGTCGCCAACGAGGAACTGGACCCGAAGCCGACATGGCCGGCAACGGACGGTGATCAGCCATGGAGCAACGGAAACAACACTTCGTGCGTCCTCGCTCCACGGCTTGGCGCCCCGGCGCAGGTCTCGCCATGGATGGACGGGGATCAGCCCGGACGAGCACGTTCCAACCACCGGCTCCAGTCGGCCGCCGTGTCCACATCGGCCAGTTCGCGCAGGCGCCCGAGGCGGAGTCCGGCTGTTTCCACGCGGCGAACGGTCTCGGCGAAGACATGCGGGGGTGCTCCATGGCATGTCGCGGAAAAGGAACGGAGCCGGTCGACGCAGGCCCAGAAGCCAGTAACCGCCGTCGATGGCCGGCCCCAACACGACATCGGTCTCGGAGAGCCGCTCATCGGCCAGCCCCAGGTCCTCGGGACCGATCTCCGGACAGTCGGACCCAACCACCATAACACGCTGGAAGCCGTCACGGAAAGCGTCGCGGAACGCCGAATCCAGGCGCTCGCCGAGGTCTCCATCCCCTTGCGCCACGGCCGTCCAGCCGGGCCGCAGGAGCGGTTCGACAAGGGGAAGCGCGTCGGACGGGGTGAAACGGAGTTCCACCGGGCCGAAGTCCGCGGCGGCATCGAGCGTGCGTTGAAGCAATGCCCGGTAGGCCTCCAAGGCGGCGACCGGGCCGATCTCACGGGCCAGGCGGGTTTTCACCTGCCCTTCCCGCGGGGCCCTGAGGAAGACGAGCAGTCGTCGGTCGTTGCGCATCCAGGTCAGAGGCTCCGGCGGGGAAACCTATTCCGCTGCGGGGCTCAGCGGTCTTCCTTGAGCTGACGGCGCGCCTTCCGGGCCTCGACCTTCTCGTTCTCCTCGAACTCGCGTTCGGCCACACGGACGCCGGGAAGGCGTTGACGTTCCTGGTCGGCGACCGCGCCGGCGTCGGCAGGAGTGGTCAGGATGCTGGGCCGGATGAGGATCATCAGCTCGGTGCGCGAGCTGTTCTGGGAGCGGCGTGAGAAGGCGGCCCCAAGCAGGGGGATGTCCTTGAGGAGCGGGACTCCGGAGCGCTGTTTGTCGGTGCTGGTGGTGATGTAGCCGCCGAGCAGCACGGCGTCCTTGTCGCGGACCGTGACGAAGGAACTGGCGGAACGCGTCTGGGTGGTCGGGGCGCTCTGACCGTTGCCGAGGTCGA
>CAIYXO010000300.1 GCA_903930165.1 uncultured Verrucomicrobiota bacterium
AACTGGACGAGGTCCTTCTCCATGCCGGGCCAGCCGTGGTCCTTCCCGGGAAGTCGGACCAGCTTGTAGGTGGCGCCGACTTCGGTGCACTTCTTCTGGAAGATCTCCGCCTGGTAGATGGGGACCAGGCCGTCGGCTTCGCCGTGGATCACGAGGGTGGGATCCATCGCGCGGGTCACGAAGTGGATCGGCGAGATCTCGTGTCCGTAGGGGATCCGGGTTTCCAGGACGTCGGACCGGGTTCCGAAGGCGCCGTAGAACTGACGGCCGACCTTGCCCACGCCGACCTGGGTGTCGCCCGGTGCGGACCAGTTGGCGAAATCGGTCGGCGGGAAGAAGCAGGCGACGGCCTGGACACGGCTGCTCTCGCGGTCGACGGGATCCTTGGCGGCGGGGTCTCCATCGCGTCCCTGGGTGCCGAGGGTGAGCGAGAGGTGGCCGCCGGCGCTGGAGCCGGTGATGCCGATCCGGTCGGGCCGGATGCCGTAGTCGGCCGCGTGGTGCCGGATCCAGCGGATCGAGCGGTGGATGTCTTCGGCGATCTCCAGGATGGTGAACCGGGGTTGGGAACCGTGGACGACGGCGAAGACCGTGTAGCCGCGGTCGAGAAGCGCCTTGCAGTAGCCCGGATTGATGGCGCCGTGGTCGGAATAGAATCCGCCGCTGATGACCCACACGACGGCGAGGCCGTTGGTCTTCGGGGGCTGGAGGACGTCGAGGGTGAGGGCCGTGCCGAACTTGCGTCCGTAGACGACCTCGGTGCGTCGGACCTCCTCGGCGTGGATGCGGAGGGCGAGGAAGAGGCTGAGAACCAGCAGGGCGAGGGACTTCATCGGGAGTCCCTTTGTTTCCGCCTTCGGCCGGTGGCGGGCAAGCGGATAGATGGAGGGCAGGGGGCCGGCCGACAGGCTTGGGAAAGGGGGAGCCCGGAGCCGGGGGCGAATCACGAATCGGGATTCAAGAACCGCGAATCGGGAATCCCAAGGGTTACTGGGCCGGGGGCTCCGAGCGGGGAGGGGCGCCGTGGGTATGGGTTCCGGGGGAGCCTTCCGGCGGCGGACCGGGCGGACGGCGACGTTCGCTGAACCGTTTTTCCATCTTCTTCTGGAAGGCGGTGAGCTTCTCCTTCTGGCCGTCGTCGAGGATGGGGAGCATCCGGCTGTTGCACTTCTCGAAGGCCTCCTTCATGCGGCGGCCGGACTCGCGGTGGATCTCGGACATCTCGCGGTCGGTGTCCTCCATGATCGGGCGGAACTGCTCGACCTGGTTGGTGCCGAGGGCCAGCTCCCGGGTGAAGGTCTCGAGCATGCGCTTCGACATCGGGGTGTTGTCCCGGGGCGGGCGTTGCGGAGCCTTGGGAGCGGCGGACCAGGCGGCGAACCCGCCGGCGACGACACCGGCGGTGAAGGTCGCGGCGAGGTAGCCGACGAGGGCGTTGCGGCTCAGCGGGTTCATTGCAGGGCGAGGTAGGTCTCGGGTTCCGGCACCGTGAAGGCCTCCTCGACGGCGACGAGGCGGTTCTGGCGAGTCATGCCGTCGTTCACCGTGAGGTACACGGAGAACGCCGCGGTGGCGCCGGCCAGTCCGAGCCCGATGCGCAGGACGCGCAGCAGCGGCAGCGGATCCGTGGCGCGACGGGCGGCCCGGACGGCGGCGAGCACGCGGTTCTCGAGGCCGCGGTCCAGTTCCGGAACCGGTCGGCCCGGGGCGCGCGACGCATCCGACAGCAGGCGATCGAGTGGTGAGTTCTTCATTTCGTCTTCTCCTCCATCAGTGCGGAAAGGTGCTTCTTCATCTTGGCCCGCGCCCGGAACGCCCGGACCTTCACCAGCGCGGCGCTCCAACCGGTGACCTGCCTGACTTCCTCGACGGATTTCTGTTCCAGGTGAAGCAGCGAGATGACTAGGCGATCCTCCGGATTGAGGTTCGCCATCAGCTTCTCCACGAGTTCCCGGGACGCTACATTGTCTTCGGTCGGTGTCGAACCCGCCGTCGAGGCCAGGTTCTGCACCACGATCTCCTCCTCCTCGCTCAGGTCGGCCATCCGCATTTCCGGTCGGATCTTCTCGTGGGCGATCTGGTTGAGGCAGGTGTTCACGGCGACACGCGAGACCCAGTGCTCGAACGGCACGGCTCCCCGGTACTGTTCGATGCGGGTGAACACCTTCACGAACACCGCCTGGATGAGATCTTCCTCACTGGTTCTCCGCGGCAGGTGCGAGCGGACTATCTTGACGACCAACGGATGCAGGTGGCGCATGAGGTCGCGGGAAGCGTCCTCATCGCCAGCCCGTGCCCGTTCCACACAGGCGGGCACATCGAGCATCGGTTCGTCCATGCACAGTTCTGCTGGCTCCTGTCGCACCCCACGCGACCGGCCCCGTCCCGGTACGGTTACAGGATTCCGCCCTACTGGTCACTCGCCATGTCGGATGGACCCTGCTTCGATCCTTCCGTGTCCTCCGTCGACCTGGATTCTCTGGTGGCCCGTTGCGAGCAGCTGCTGAAGCCCGACCTATTCGTCGATTACGACCGTGCCCACAACGGGTTGCAGGTCGGCAACCGGGGCAAGGTCCACCGCATCGCCGCCGCGGTGGACGCCTCGCTGACCACCGTCCGGATGGCGGTCGAGGCAAAGGCCGATCTGCTCCTGGTCCACCATGGTCTTTTCTGGGGCGCCACCGTGCCCTGGACCGGCCGCCGCCTGGAACTGCTCCGACTGCTCCTCGACTCCGACATGGCGGTGTACTCGATGCATCTGCCTTTGGACGCGCATCGGACACTGGGGAATGCGGCCTGCCTGGCCAAGGCCTTGGGACTCGGGGGACTGAAGCCCTTCTTCCTGCACAAGGGTCGCGCCGTGGGATGGAAATCCGCGACCCGGATGTCCCGCGACGAGCTGGGACGGCGTCTCCGCGAGGTCCTGGGCGGCCCGGTGGTGTTGCTGCCGGGTGGCGGGGAGGAGTGCCGCAACATCGGGATCTGCACCGGCGGGGCGGGATCCGAACTGCTTCAGGCGGCCCAGGAGGGGGTGGATACGTTCATCACGGGCGAAGGCCCGCACTGGACCCATGCTTTGGCCGAGGATGCGGGCATCAATGCGTTCTACGGGGGGCACTACGCCACCGAGACGTTCGGCGTGCGGGCCCTCGCCGCTTCGCTGTCTGGTTCCTTCAAGGTGCCTTGGACGTTTCTCGATCATCCCAGCGGGCTTTGATCGGGGTGGATGGCCCCCGCGTGGGGTGGGATGTCCGGAAAAGGGACGGTTGTCCGGCGAATGCGGCCGATTTCGGAGCGGAAGATGTGGTCGTGCTCACCGCTTCGAGTTGGAGACTTGCGGCGTGTCGGGCGCGGGCTTCCAATCCGGAGACCGGGGCGGCCCGCAACGGGACCCTTCCGGCCTGGACGATGAAAAAGGTCAATTCCAACGCCATGGAGGAGTACGCCTGGGCTTCTCCCAAGGGCCGGTTCGCAGGATTCAGCAAGCAGTTGTCCGAGGGCCTGGGGCGGGAACGGTTTTCGACCGATCTTCTCCGGCGGCATCCCTTCGACGTGGCGTTGATCCGAATCCCGCCGGGCAAGGCCAACTTTCCCTACCATTCCCACAGCGCCCAGTGGGAGTTCTACCACATCCTTTCGGGCAAAGGCACGGTGCGGGACGAGTCCGGGCAGCACGAGGTCGGTCCCGGGGATGCGTTCCTCTACAAGCCGTCCGAGGCACACCAGCTGATGAACACAGGGGAGGTCGATCTGGTGATGTACGTGGTCGCCGACAACCCGGTCGGCGAGTCCTGCCACTATCCGGACAGCGGCAAGTGGCTGGTGCAATCGCCGGAGCGCCGGGTCATGCGTTCCGGGCCGGTGGAATACTACGACGGGGAGGAGTGAGGTCCCGAGGTCGGGAGGTCGATGAATGAAGAAGCGGACCGCGTTCTGGCGAGCGCGGCCACGGAGAATGGCGGGAGAAGGGGGACCGCGTTCTGGCGAGCGCGGCCACGGAGAAGGGCGGGAGATGGAAGACCGCGTCCTGGCGGACGCGGCTACGGGCGGCGGTCAGGAGTAGCTGCTCCAAACGCTGCTTCGGACCGGGGCGTAGGAACGTACCCTTTGGAGCTGACGGCGTGAGCGGTCCAGCTCCGCCTGCTCGGCCTGGGCCAGTCGTCGGACGGTGTCCAGGACCTGGCCGTTGCGGGTCTCCATCTGGATCAACGAAGCGACCTCGCGTCGGAGATCCTTCTCGATGTCCTCCCAACGTGTCCCGGTGCCGACGGTCTCGGTCCGGGCGTCGTCGGTGAACTTCAGGATTCGGGGCTGGAGTTCCAGCTTCGCCCGCTGGCAGCTGTGGACCTTGGGCCAGTCGGACTGGCGGATGGCGTCGCCTTCCTCCTCGGTCCAGCGACGCCATTCGGCGTAGGTGTCAAAAAGACGGTCTTTGGCGCTCATGGCAGGAAAGCGACCGAAACTCCGCGTTGTGGTTGAAGGAGGTTCAGGCGGCGACGGACTCGACCGGGGTCATGCCCCGGGCGGCTTCCGCACCGCGGCCTGCGAGCATCTCGGCCCACGCATCGCGCAGCGTCGTGATCA
>CAIYXO010000301.1 GCA_903930165.1 uncultured Verrucomicrobiota bacterium
CCGATCTATCTGCTGCTGCCCGCCGGAGATCGTGCGGATGCTTTCGATGACGGCCGGCGTGAAGTTGAAGGTCACGGCCGTCACCTGGGGGCTGAGGAAATTCGCGCCGTTGATGGTGATCAACGCCCCTGGCTCTCCCTTGAAGCTCGAGATCGACGCCGGCAGTGGCCAACACTGCGCCGACGCCTTGGCTGCCCCAACGAAGACCGCGGCCACAAAGGTCATCCAGATCCGGCTGAATTGATGCTTCATTAGAAGAGAAGTGATGTTTACATCCGTCATTGCCGATCCGCAAGCATCGGGTTGGCAAGCCCTGATTGGACGTGGCCTGGGAGGAACGGACATGACGAACCCGTTTTTGGCCGGGAACGTCGAATTTCGGCTCAATCCAAACCGGTCATAACCTTTTGTTAACCCATCGGATAAACGCAGCTGATGAATAATCGTCCTGTTGCAGCGTCGGCTGGGGTGTTGTGAAGACAAACCAGTTCGACGGCTGCAGGCCTGCAAGCGGCCTGTTTTCCTTTCCAAAGGAATCCACGTCGCGGAACTGAGGCTTCAGGTCCACCCCTCCCCGTTTGATACCATGAAACGCTCCACTCTGCCTGCGGTGTGTCTGGTGTTGGCGACCATCACAGGGTCCGCCTTTCGATCCTATGCGCAATCCACCAGCGGATCGCCATCGGCAACGGTTGTCGGCACGGCATCGGAATCCACCAACGTTCCGGCGCTGGTGGCCGTCCCGGCAGTCCCGTCATTGCCGCCGGCGGTCGCGGAGGTCGTCCAGCTCTTCAAGCGCGGGATCAGCGAGTCCGTCGTAACCGACTACATCGCCCAGATCCGTGAACCGTTCACCCTGGGAGCCGAACAGGTGATCTATCTGAACGATCTCGGAATCAGTGGCCCGGTGCTGCAAGCGCTGTTGAAGAAGGCTGGAGCGTCTTGGGAAGGCGAAGCGGTGCAGAACGTGTTGGTGCAGTCGGGCGTGTCAACCAACCCCGCCCCGACGTCCACGGCCGAGGCCAAGTCGGGCGAGAACGTGCTGTTGAACCCCTATCTCACCTCCACCGCCACTGCGGCGGGCCCGACGGGGCAGGTTGCCCCAACCCAGGCTGGAACAGCTCCCGCGGCACCCGCCGGAACCGTGGTAACCGCGGTTCCCAATCAACCAGTGGTGGTCAACCAGCAGATCTTCTACGAATCCTTGGCCCCCTACGGGTCCTGGGTTGAGGTCCCATCCTATGGCTGGTGCTGGCAGCCAACCGTGGCGGTGGTGAATTCGTCTTGGATCCCCTACGGCGACGGAGGGCGATGGGTCTGGACGGATCGGGGCTGGTACTGGCATTCGTCCTACACGTGGGGCTGGGGCCCCTACCACTACGGTCGCTGGCATCGCCATGGCCGACATGGCTGGGTCTGGGTCCCTGGCTACGACTGGGCGCCGGCCTGGGTTGCTTGGCGCAGCACGCCGACCTACTGCGGTTGGGCGCCGTTGCCGCCGGAATGCCATTGGCGGTCTGGAGTGGGCTTTTCCTGGGTCAACGGACGCTCCTCGGTGAGCGTCGGTTTCGGCATCGGTCACGATTGGTGGTTCGCCACGACCTGGAACCGCTTCTGCGAACCGGTGCGGCCTGTGCACCGTCTTCCGTCCCACGGTGTCCGCCAGTTCGTCCATGACAGCCGCATCACCGTCGCCGGCGGCAACGCGGTCAACATCCGGGGCAACAACAACACGGTGATCATCAACAACGGCGTCTCCCGCGAAGAGGTCCAGCGCCACACGCGGGACGAGATCCGCCGGACCGAGATCCGCGACGTCAACAGCCCGGCCGCAGCCCAGTCGTTGGCGGGAGGCCGCCCTTCCCCGGCCGGGCGCCCCACGGAATTGGCGGTCTACCGTCCAACGATACCCGTCCAGGCCTCGAAGCCCTCCGCCGCCGCTCTCGCCAAACCGGCCCCGGTCAGGTCTTCCTACAATGGCTTTTCGCCTTCCGGCTCCTCGTCCCGCCCTCTCCCAGTGCCTCAGGCGGGTGTGGCCAGACCCTCCGGTGCCTCCGCGGCCTCTCCCAGGCCGGCAACGGTCGGAAGCGGAGTCTCGCCGAGGCCGACTTCGCTGGTCTCGCCTTCCTTCGGTGGCGGCCAGGTGAGTCGACCGGCTCCAAGCGTTTCGCAGGCGCCACTGCCGGCGGCTTCCCAGACGCCGATGAGCCAATCCCGCCCGGGTACCGCACCCACTGCAGGACGCGGCGAGGTGCTGCGGCCCGGAACTTCCCCGGCCCGCGTCAGCAACCCTGCTGTCACCAGCCCGGCTCCCGGTGTGCCCCAAGTCCGGCCGGGGAACGGTTTTGCACCGCCCCCCAGCCCGTCGGTCTCAGTCCCGGCGAGCCGCCCCAGCAACCCGGGAACGTTTCGGCCTTCTCCGGCACCGGCGCCGAACTACTCCAAGCCTGAAGGCTCCGGCTTTGCTTCTCCTTCTCAGGCAAAACCCTCGTTCAGCCCACAGCCCAAGCCCGCTGAAAGCTATCGCCCGCCATCGGCGGAGTCCTTCAAGCCCTCGGCTTCAGGCTTCAGCCCCAGCCGCCCGGCTCCGTCCCCTTCCCCGTCCCCGGCTCCGGCTGTCGGTCGCCAGTCCAATCCGGGCGGCCCCAACCGCAAGAACGAGCCCTGAGCCGGAATCCCAGTTCCCTTGAACCGATGAAGAACCGGCTCCTGCTGCTCGTGGCACTGCTTTCAATGGGATCTTGGCTCCGATCCGAGGCGGCGAACCCGGAATCGCCCACCGCAAAGCAGTCCCGCGTGCTCTATGAAACGGGGTTCGAACGGTTCGAGGGCTTCGACCCACTCCTGGATCTGGTGGACGCCGCCGGCAGGGGACAGAACGGATGGACCGCGGTCGGCTACGGAGGCAACGGAATCCTCGGCGACGCACTCCCCGACTTCACCGGACAATATGCCTACATCGGCTTCCTGGCCTCAACGAACGGCAACGGATTCTTCAACGTGTTCCGTCCGCTCCGCTTCGCTCCGTCGACCAATCAGCCCCCCGTCGTGGTCTTCCAGGTCAACATGAGCGTCAGGGACGAAACCCCGTCGCCGGAAAGTGCGGACGATTTCCGCTGGAGCGCCTACACGCCGGACGACCGGCGGCTTTTCACCGTCGATTTCCACGGTGCGGACCGGACGATCAACTTCGCCCTCGACGACGGCACGGGTTTCCGGGCGACCGGCTACGAATTCGAACACGGAGCCACCTATCTGCTGGAGGTTGTCATGAGTTTCGGTCGCAACCGATGGTCCGCGAGTCTCAACGGCTTCACCGTCGTCGCGGAGCAACCCATGAGCACGCGGCCGGGTGCCTTGTCCCTCGGAAGCATCGACGCCGTCTGGGCTGCCCGTTCCCAAGGACGCTGGGACGACAACTACATGCTCTTCGACGACTACCGGATCCTCGCCTATCCGCCCGCCGAGATCGCCCCGGTGCTGGAACTTCCGACAGTCGAATCTGGAGGGACCGCCCGTCTGACCGTCTGGGGTGAGCCCGGGGTTTCCTATCTCGTGCAGTCTTCCAACGACCTCAACCTTTGGACCGATCGCGGCACGGTGGTGGCCAACTCGCCGGAAGGGCGCGCCGAGTTCACCGATGCCCAGCCAGCCGTGGCCCGCACCTATCGCGTCATCTCGATTCCCTGATCCCGCCCACGCTCCAAGACCAGGACCCGACCGCCCCGCGAATCGAAGACCTCGAGTTCCCGCCCGAACCGAAGACGGAGAGCGCCGACATCCTCGGTGAACAAGACGTGAAAGGCCTGGCCGAGCAGACGACGACGGGTCGTCCGGGGCGTCCTTTCCGTCGCGGGAAGTCGACCGGTGGCCACGATGAGCAGTCTCGGTCGGACCGCGGCCAGGAAGCGGTCTGTGGCCGCCTCGCCGGATCTCGGGATGCCGGTGACGAGGACATCCGCCGTGAGCGTTCCGCCGTGATGGCGCACCAATGCCTCCTGGCCCAAGGGACCGAGATCCGGCGCCAAGAGAATCCTCCATCCCTCAAGGACTCCATGGAGGCAAAGTGCGGCATCATCCGCGCGGGCGAACCGTTCGTCAGGCCACGGATGGACAACATCCCAATCGAGGAACCGGTCCGGAGCCGAGAGGTTCTCGACCTCCACATGATGGCGCATCGCCCAAGGCGCCAACCGGCTCAGGCCGGGTGACCGCATGCGAACCTTCGGAAGCCCAAGCCGAGGAATCTCCAATCGTTCCATGGCCTGCGTCGCACCTCCGCCGTGCCGGATGTCGCCATGGGAGATGACCAATGTCCCCAGGCGCCGGTATCCGGCTGCATTCAACCCGGGCACGACCACGTGCCGTGCAGCGGACTCGTCGCCGCAGTCCAGGAGGAGGTCACGGCGGCGTCCGGGGCGATCGACCAGCACCGCCTCGCCTGAAGAAAAGACCCGGAGCTCCGGATGGCGCAGCATCCATAGGGCTCCGGCGGAGGAAAGGGCGGCGACCAGAAGCCAGCTTCGCCAACGAAACCACCGCGACCACGCCCCATTCGGCCAGTCGCAACTCAAAAGCAACAAAGCGAAACCGTAGGGCAGCCAGAAAGGCCATGGAACCTCACCCACAGCCCACCAGGCGAAGGGCCAATCGGCACAACTTCGACTCCATCCGACCAAGATGTGCATCGACATCCAAGCCGCGCCGTTCCAG
>CAIYXO010000302.1 GCA_903930165.1 uncultured Verrucomicrobiota bacterium
ACCTCGGGGCCGAGGATGTTGGCGAGGTTGGCGATGGCGATGCCGGTGTATTCGGCGGCGCTCTCGACGACCTTCTCGGTGAGCTTGTCCCCGCGGCGTAGGGCCTTGCGGAGGTCGCCGCTCTTGAGGTCCGTGATCGTCTCGCCGCCCTGCAGGAAGTCGGTCAGCACGGTTTTCTCACCCTCCTTCGCCCGGCGGGCGAGTTCGCGGAAGATCGCGGTGCGGCTGGCGAGGGCCTCGAAGCATCCGAGGTTTCCGCAGCCGCACTTGGGTCCGCCGACCTCGAGCACCATGTGGCCGATTTCCCCGGCGGTGTGGTTGAATCCCGAGTAGAGCCGGCCGTCGAGGATGAGCCCGCCGCCGATGCCGGTGCCGAGGAAGATGCCGAGCAGGTTGCGGGGCTTCGACTTCATCTCGACCTCGTGCACACCGAGCGTGCAGGCGTTGCAGTCGTTCTCGATGAAAACGGGGATGCCGAGGTGCTTCTCCAGCTCCTTCTGCAGCGGGGCGTTCTTCCACTGGAGATTGGGGGCGAAGATGACCTCGCCCTTCGCCGGGTCCACGGCTCCCGGAGCGCCGATGCCGACCGCCTTGATCTGCTTCGGGGAGAGATCCGCCTCGTCGGCGGCGTCACGGACACACCGGGCGACCCGCTCCACCACCGACTCGAAGCCGCGGACCGACTTGGTGCTCAGCTTCGAGGTCTGCAGCAGGCGCAGTTGGGGGGTGAAGACGCCGGCGAGGATCTTGGTCCCGCCCAGGTCCACGCCAACGATCACATCCTGTTTGGTGGGCTCGGCCATGGTATGCGTCTCCATCAGGCTGAAAACCACCCGGCGCGGGCAAGGAAAACGTCGCAACAATTCTCCCGAAACCGAAGGCGCCTCCGGCAAACCCAAGTCTCCGGACCCCTTGGGCCGGAGTCTTGTCCCCGGGAGCGATCCCCATCGGGATGGCGACCGGTTTGGAGCCTCAGTCCTGCGTATCGTGGGATCCGCTTCCGGGCCGCGGCGATCCCGGGTTGACGACCCTGGAGCGGACCGCTCCAGGTTCGGAAGAGGCTTCCCCTGGATCCGCAGGGGGTGGAACCGGGTTCGTTTCGGTTCCCATCAATCGAGCGATGAGGATGAGGAACAATGTCGTGCTCACGGCCGGCCCGGTGGCAGGGACCACGCCATTCTCCAGTACGACTCAGGGGCCTTCCGCTCAGGACTTCTCCCCACCGGATCCCCGATTTCGTGCCGAACCAACTGCTATCCGGCCTCTAGGAATCCGTCGGCGGCGCGGTTGGGCGGGGCACTTCGACGACATCCCGACTCCGCAGCAGCTGCCTCACGCCGGCCCGCCGCAGGCAGGACGCGGCCAAACCCGCGAGGCCGTAGGTGATCAGCACCCAACGGATGTCGAAGGGTATCGGGATGAAGAAGAGGAACCTCTGGAAGCGGTGCCAGGCCAATCCGACGATGAGACAGGATATGGCGCTGGAAAGGCCGGATCCCTTGCGAAGCTCGGACTGCACGGCCGACATGCAGATGGCCCCAGCGATGAGCAGGTAGAGCCAGGAAGACCTGATGATGGCGAAGACATCCGGCCAGCGCCGCCAGGACAGGCCGCTGCCGATCCACCATATGAGGATGCCGGTGGCCAGGACGGCCAGGATCAGCGCCACCCAACCGCGGATCATGTTCTCGAATGCGGACAGCCACCTTTTCATGAAGCGCCCTTCGCCCCGGTTCGGTGCCATGGATGGAGTTTGCCGACAAGGTCGCGGTTGGGCCGCGAATCCTGGACGGGATCAAGTTCGGTCATTGTGGGAATCCGCGGTGGTGAGTGGGTGGATGGGCTTTGTCCGGTGCACTTTGGGATTTGTCGGTCGTCCGCTGAAGGGCCTGCTGGCATGGACAAAGGATCAAACCGTTTCGTTTCTGGTTCGGTTGCCGAAAGCGGCAGCGGACTACCGCACTCCAAGACCTGGCGGTGCCTGGCGGATCTCGTAGAGGCCGTTTCGCGCGGCACGACTGGTGATGACCAGGTGCCCGGTGTTCGTGGACCAGGTCCAGTCGCGGCCCGACTGCAAGACGCGGCTGTCGTGCCGCACTTCGGTCGGCGCTGCATCGAGCCGGACGCGCAGCCGGTGGGGCTTCGGTACGCCTTCCAGCTCCACCCTGAGGTCGGAGATCTTCGATACGCGGATCCCGGAGACGCCGCCGTCGTCCGGGTGTCGGACCTCCGACCTGAACGCGTCACCCGGCCAGATGGCCCAGGTCAGAAGGCCTTCCGAGTCGCGGTCACCGAACCCGCTGTAGGCCCGTCGCACGTCGAGCGGCAGCGCCGAACCTTCGCGCACGAACACCGGGTACTCCTCCAAGGCGAACTCCCTCGTGAACCTGGTGCCTCCCTCGAACCGTTCGCCGTCCTGCAGCAGGAGCCGCCAGCGTCCGGGGGGTAGTTGGAGGGTGTGGCTCGACGAGTCCTTGTGGATCGGGGAGACGAACAGCGCCCCGCCGAGGCCGAAACCGTATCCGGATCCTGTCGGCTGGACAGGAGTGGGTCCGCCGTGGTGGCAGGCGGCGACCAGGGTGTGGAGATAGGGCACGAGTTCGGTGTGGAGCCAGGAGAAGCGGCGCACCTGCTCCAGTTCCTCGGGCGACCGCTTCCACAACCGCCGCTCCCCATGGCCGCCGTTGAGGAAGAGCGGGGTGAACGCGGCGAACTGGGCCCACCGGATGTACAGGCGAGGTGGGATCGGTTCCTTGCCGTGGTAGCCGGCGACGTCGTCGCCCACGACCGCGTAGCCCCTTCGTGCGCTCGCGAGGATGTCCCGGATGGCGCCCTCGAATCCGCGGTCGCGCCAGGATGCCGCTTTCAGGAGAGCGTCCGGATCGTCGCTGCCTCCGGGCGCCGTCGAGGACCACTCGTGAGTCCGGTCGCCGACCCAGGTGACCGGCGCGGCGTCGAGCGGGGCGAATCCCTCCGGATGGCTGAGCGGGAAGTAGCGGTCGTCGATCCCCCGGGTGAGCACCACGAACTCGGGGTTCACGGAGAGTCCGTTCCGGTACTCCTCCCGGTTGTAGAGGTCCATGTATTCCCTCGTGGACATCCAGCCGGAGCGGGTCCGCTGGTAGGGCAGGAATCCGAAGCTCGAGAACAGGGTGTCGGATCCGTCGAGCTTCCAGCCGTCGACGCCCCACTCGAGCACCTGCCGCTGGAGCCCGTGCCACCATTCGCACGCCGCGGGGTTCGAGTAGTCGATGAAGCCGCCGCGTCCCTTCCACCAGAGGACCTCACGGCCGCCGCCGGCGAGGAGGCCGCGTTCCGTTGCCTGCCGGTGGAAGTCGTCGGAACGTCCGTCCACGGTGTCGCGGCTGAGGCTGTTGACGTTCGGGGTCATCCAGAGGACGACGCGGTACCCGTCCCGCTGGAGACCTCCGAGGAACCCCGCGGGATCGGGGTAGCGGTTGGTGTCGAACGAGAAGTCGTTGTAGCGACGGCTCCACGGGGAATCGAGGAGCACGGTCCGGACCGGGATGTCGTGGG
>CAIYXO010000303.1 GCA_903930165.1 uncultured Verrucomicrobiota bacterium
CCGTTGGGAAACGCTGAACCCTCGGTTCGACGCGGCGCCCTTCCCGCCCGACGACGCGGCGCTCCACCACCTCTTCGACGGCGGATGGATGTGGGTCCTGCGGTTCAACAACGACATCACCAGCGCCGGCTTCGCGCTCACGCCGGAGGCGACGGAGAGGTTCTGGCACGAGGAACCCGAGGCCATGTGGAACGCACTGATGGACCGCCTTCCGTCGGTCTCCGAGACGTTCCGATCCGCCGCTAGGATCCAGCGTTCCGGCGCCGGTCGCCCCTGCCCTTCCGCAGCCGCTCGGCCACCGGCCCCGGTTGGATCCAGCTCCCGATGGCGGCCGGTTTCATCGATCCCCTTTTTTCCACCGGCTTCGTCCTGTCACTCCTGGGCATCGAAAGGCTTTGCGACTGGATGGAGGCCGGCGAACCGCAGGAGAAGCTCGACCGATATGGGGTGGAGACCCTGGCGGACCTCGACGCCACCGCGGACCTCGTGGGGGCGGCGTATCGCACCCTCGACGACCCGGAGTCCTTCGAGGCGGTGTCGATGCTCTACTTCGCCGCGGCCAGCTATTCGGAATGTGCACGGCGACTGGGGAAGCCCGGGTTGGCCCCGGGATTCCTCCTGCGGTCCCATCCGCGTTTCGGCCCCGGTTTCCGCGAATGCCTGCTGGCGGCGGGCAGGGCCCACCCGGACGCGCTCGCCGCACAGGTCGCCTCCGTCGTCCGGCCCTTCAACGTCGCCGGACTCTGCGACCCCTCCAAGCGCGGCTGGTATCCCGTGGCGGCCGCGGACCTCCTTGGGGCCTCGGACACACTCGGTTCCGATCCGGACGAGATCCGGGCCATGTTGCGCCGGACCGGCTTCGACGGCTGACGTGCGTCTCCTACGTGGGAACACGTAGGCATTCCCACGTACCGCCGAATCGGTGTTCGCGCGGATGCACAGGGACGGGGCCGCCATGCAGGATCCGAGCTCGGAATTCCTGCCATGCGCCTCCTCATCGTCGACGACCACGCCCAGATGCGCCGTACCGTGCGCGACCTGGTCGCGACCAACGACGACGTCGTCTGCGAGGCCAAAGACGGGGCCGAGGCCGAACTGGCCTTCGAGGCGCTGCGGCCGGATTGCGTGATCATGGACGTCCAGATGCACCCGGTCGGCGGCATCGCGGCCACGCGCCAGATCACCGCCCGCCATCCCGATGCCCGGATCATCGTGCTCACCCAGTTCGACGACCCCGGTCTCCGCGACTCGGCGCTCGAGGCCGGGGCCAGCGGCTTCGTGACCAAGGACAACCTGGAAGCCCTCGGGGAACTCATCCGCCACTCCCGGGACTGAACCGCGATGAAGTCCAAGGCCATCCTCGTTTCGCTGCTGCTGCTGTCCTTGGCGGGACCGGCGTGCCGCAAGGAGGAGCCAATGGGGTCCGACGTCGTCGCCACCGTGGACGGCCGGAGCATCAGCACCGCGACGCTGGAGCGGGAACTCCGGCGCCGGGGTCCCGGAACCACGAAGGAGGCGGTCCTCTCCGACCTCCTGAGGTTCGAGACGGCATTGGCCCGGGCCCGGTCCGCGGGCTTCGACCGGGAACCGGGAATCGTCTCCGAAGTGGAGCACCTGATCGTCTCCCGGTTCGAGGAGCGGGAGCTGGCCGCGGCGGAGTCCGCACCGGTGACCGATGCCGAAGTGCAGGCCCGATACGAGTCCGAATCCTTCCGCCACACGGTTCCGGCGGCACGCAGGGCCGGCGTGATCCTGCTCAAGGCCAGTCCGAAGGCGGATCCGGAACACCAGGCCGCCTTGGCCCTCCGCGCGGCGACGCTCCGTGCCGCCGCGATGGAGGCGGACGACGCCGGATTCGATCGGCTGGTCCGGGAGAACTCCGAGGACACGACCACGCGATTCCGCCGCGGCGACACCGGGTGGGTCTCCGAGCGGGATCCCGGCGGTTGGGATCCGGCCCTCATCTCGGCCCTCTTCGCCTTGAAGGCCACCGGCGACTGCACTCCGCCGGTGAAGACGGGACAGGGCATCGCCATCGCCCGCCTTTCCGCGGTCCGCGAGGCGGGCAGGCGTCCGTTGTCCGAGGTCGCCGAGGCCATCCGCTACCGCCTCCGGTTGGAGGCGCGGGAACGCGTCGCGGCCGATTTCCAGGCCCGGATGCGGATCGGCCTTGAGATCCGGACCAATCGCCAGGCCCTCGACCGGATCGTCGCAGCCGACCGAGAGACGCAGCCTCCGCCCCACCTGCCCTGACTTCCCTTTCCGTCACGCCATGAAGACACCCACACCGATCCGTTCCCTGCTCCATCTCGCCACCGGGATGCTGTTCCTGGCGCTGGCATGCGCGACGGCCCGCGCGACCCCGACGTTGCTCCAGCCGATCACGCTGAATCCGGGCTGGAACGCCGTGCACATCCGGGTCCAACCCAACACGCCCAACCTGGACACCCTCTTCGCCGGACTCTCGATCCAAGGCGTCTGGACCTACGTCCAAGGAACCGGGAGTCCCGACTTCATCCAGGAGGTCTCGGAGGCCGCCCTCTCCAAGGCGGGATGGATCTCCTGGGTCCCGTCCGCCAGCCCGGACGCCTTCCAGAACGACCTCTCCCGGCTCCAGGTCAACCGCTCCTACCTGATCCACTACACCGGAGCCACGTCGACCAACCTGGTCGTCGCCGGACGGCCGGCTCTGCGGTCCGCGGCCTGGCTTCCGGACGCCTTCAACCTGCGCGGCCTGCCGGTCGACCCGGCGTTCCAGCCGACGTTCCTGGACTTCTTCCGCTTTTCCGCGGCCCACTACTCGACGACCGGAGGCCTGCAGCCCATCTACCGGCTCAACGGCGCCGGGGTCTGGACCCGGGTCGCGCCCACCGAACAGATCACGCCCGGAACCGCCTACTGGATCTTCACCAACGGTTCCTCCGACTACCAGGCGCCCTTGGGGCTTTCGATCCCGGCCGGGGACGGCCTCGACTATCTCGACGTCGTGGACGAGGTCACGTTGACCACCTCCAACGCGGCGGAAACGCCGGCGGACGTCACCGTCAGCGACCTCTCCTCCCCGACCAACAACCCCCTTTCCCATGCCGTGCGGCTGACCGACGGGACGCTGACCTGGCCCAGCCTACCCTCTCCGCTGGTCTTCCGGCTGCCGGCCAAGGACTCCCTCGACCAGCGGATCGCCGTCCGTCGGGCGGACATGACCAACGAACTCTTCGAGACGGTCCTGGAAATCAAGGACGGCCGCGGAAGCTGCCACTACCTCGCGGTATCGGTGAACCACCCGCTTGCAGCGGCCTCGGTGTCGTCCACCGCCTCGCCGGCCGCGAAGTCGTTGGGGCTGTCCACCGCCCACGCCGGACTGTGGATCGGCACGGCCACGATCAACGCCGTGAGCGAGGCCCATTCCGGTCCGTTGAGCACCAACCTGGAGCAGGGATTCACCCGCGTGCTCGAGACCAACGCCGTCACGCGCCTGGTCACCACCAACCTGGTTCCCAACTCGGTCGTCCGCACCAACGTCTCGATGGCCACCACGCCCACCGGCTCGGAGTTCCGGCTCCGGGTCCTGGTGCATGTCGACCAGGCCGGCCGGGCGCGCCTGCTCAAGGAAGTGATCCAGATGTGGCAGAACGGCACCGTCAGCAACGCCGCCGACGGGACGACCGTCGCGCTGACCCCGGGTCGTGTGGTGCTGGTGACCGACGACACGAAGATCTCCCAGTTCACCGGGATCACCGCCCGGGATGGCGACGTGGTCGGTCGCCGGATCAGTTCGGCCGGATTCGACTTCGCCGGCAATGAGCTGCCCCTCAGCGGCTCCTTCGAGATCGGTTCGAGCGTGCGGGGGACCAACACGATGTCCGAGACCTTCGCCACCAATCCGTTCCGTCACAAGTACCACCCGGACAACGCCCGGGGGTTCAATCTCCGCCGGGTGATCGAGCTGGAACTGGCACCACCGGGAACCAACGCCCCGCCCGGATATGGCGAGCGGGTGCTGGAAGGCTCCTACCATGAAACGGTCACCGGCCTGCACCGGACCAACATCGTGGTCGCCGGCACCCTTCAGCTCAGCCGGGTCTCCACCACCTCCGTGCTCAACCAGTGATCCCCAGGACGCCACCCATGAATCCCTTCGCGCCCTGCTCCACCTTCAACCCGTTCCCGAACATGACCCCACTCCTGCGACGGTTGCTCACGCTTTGGACGGTCCTGCTGCTCTCGTGTCTCCCCTTGCGGGCGCTCGATGTGCAAACCTTTGTCTATTTCAATGGGTATCCGCTCCGGAATGCGTTTGTCTGCATCCAGAACGTTCAGTGCCTTCCAAGCGACGGGTCCGGCTACGCCTATGTCAACGCCCCCTACGGCTTCGGCACCTACTACTTCACGGTGGAGCATGGTTCCATCTTCATCCCGGCCAGCGGCGGGGTCCACTTCTACGGGGAGCAGCTCTACGGTTGGGACAGCGCGGTCCGCTACGTCAACCTGACCTCGAGCCAGGTCGCCGGCGGTGCCATCTATCCGACGTTGAATGAGATCAGCGCGGTCAGCGGCCCCATGGACACGGCGATCGATGTGCCCCTCTCCGGCATCGGGCCGGGCTTGAACGGGGACATCATCCAGACGGTTTCTGTCACAGCCACCTCCGGCAACACCTCGGTCGTCACCACGCCCGAGGTCACCTACACGAGCGGAAGCAGCGCCACCCTCCGGCTCCGCCCCAACCCGGGCGTCTCCGGCTCCAGCGCCATCACCGTCACCGTGACCCGGCAGGATTGGACCCAGTTCAGCCGCACCTTCACCTATACGGTCAATCCGGTTTCCCTGAATCCCGTTTCCGGCCTGGCCACGGCGCTGGACCTGAATGGCACCAACCAGTTCGTCCAGCTGCCGAGCGGTGTTTGGCTGGGGAACGCCTACACGGTGGAGTCGTGGGTCTACCTGCGTTCCTACGCGAACTGGTCCCGCCTGTTCGACTTTGGCAATGGGGAGGGAGTGGACAACATCCTGGGAGCCATTTCCGAGGGGACCTCGGGAAAACCCCGCCTGAACTCCTACGTGGGCGGGACGTTGGGAGGCGGCATCGTTTCCCCCGAGGCGTTGCCGCTCAACACCTGGACCCACCTGGCGTTCACCCGCGAGGCCTCGGGAACCGGCCGCATCTTCGTCAACGGCGTCGAGAAGGTCTCGGGACCCCTCGGCGCCGCCTCCACGGCGGTCCGCACACGGAACTACATCGGACGGAGCAACTGGGCCGTGGACTCCTATGCCGACGGGATGATCGCGGACTTCCGGATCTGGAACGTGAGCCGGTCGGCACAGCAGATCCTCGACAACCGGCACGGAGTGCTTCCGCCGTCCACCACCGGTCTCATTGCGGAATACCGGTTCAACGAGGGTTGGGGAACCATCCAGTCGGGGCCGAATCCGACCACCCCGGTCGCGGTCAATGGCACCGGGGACCAGCGTCTGCTGCCCGGATTCCCTTTCGCCAACAACTCCTTCTCGATCGAGTTCATGGCCAAAAGGAATGCCATCAACGTCAACGACTTCATGGTCCTCCAGGGGCCCGTGGGCGTGAACACGAAGCTGCACATCGGCTTCCGCGACTCCAACAACTTCACCTTTGCCTTCTACGGCAACGACATCAACACCGCCGTCTACACGGACACCGACTGGCACCATTGGGCCTGCACCTACGACGCCACGAACAACCGGCGCGTCGTGTATCGGGACGGCGTTGCGGTGGCCACCGACACCGCAACGGCGGACTACCAGGGAACCGGCCCCGTCTACCTCGGGGCTTCCGTCCTTGATCCCACACTGGTCTTCAACGGCTCCTACTCCAACGTCCGCTTCTGGTCGGTCAACCGGACCGCCTCCGAAGTCGC
>CAIYXO010000304.1 GCA_903930165.1 uncultured Verrucomicrobiota bacterium
CCGGGGCGAAGTCCGGGGCGATGATGACCTCGCTGAAGATCTCGGCGATCTGGCGGGCGCAGGCGACGTCCAGGGTGCGGTTGACGGCGATGATCCCGCCGAAGGGCGCCTGGCGGTCGGTGGCGAAAGCGCGGTCCCAGGCCTCGGCAAGGGTCGCCCCCTGGCCCACGCCGCAGGGATTGGTGTGCTTGAGGATGGCCAGCGTCGGCACTCCGCCAGCGAACTCGCCGATCAGGGCGGCGGCGGCGGTGAGGTCGAGGATGTTGTTGTACGAAAGCTCCTTTCCGTGGAGCTGATGGAAGTGGTCCCGGAACTTGCCGTAGAGGGCCGCCTTCTGGTGGGGGTTCTCGCCGTAGCGCAGGGGTTGGACCAACGGCGCGCTGACGGCCAGGGCAGGCGGCGGGACCGCGCCGCCGCTGACCTCGCGGGACAGGTGCGCCGCGATGGCCGCGTCGTAGGCGGCGGTCCGCGCATAGACCTTGGCGGCGAGCGAGCGTCGCAACTCCAGGGTGGTGCCACCCTCGGACCGGATCTGGGCGGCCACCTGGAGGTAGTCCGCGGGATCCACGACCACGGTGACGCTTTCGTGGTTCTTCGCCGCGCTCCGGAGCATCGAGGGTCCGCCGATGTCGATGTTCTCGATGGCGTCGTGCAGTGAGACCCCCGGCTTCGCCACCGTCGCCTCGAACGGATAGAGGTTCACCACGACGAGGTCGATCGGCGGGATGCCGTGGGCCTTCGCCGTCGATTCGTGCTCCACGTTCCCGCGTAGATAGAGCAGTCCGCCGTGCACCTTCGGATGCAGCGTCTTGACGCGGCCGTCGAGCATCTCCGGGAAGCCGGTGTGCTCGGAGATGTCCTTCACGGCGAGACCCGCCTCACGGATCGCCTTGGCCGTGCCGCCGGTGGAAAGCAGCTCCACGCCGGCATCGGCGAGGACACGGGCGAAGTCGACGAGGCCGGACTTGTCGGAAACCGATAGGAGGGCGCGCTGGATGCGAGGCATACGAAAGGGGCGGAGATTCGCCAACGCCACCGGGACGTCAACGGATTAGAGCCGACGGAAGGGAGGGGCGTGAGACTCCTTACGTCGTCTCCTACCCCGGCACGCCGTAGGAGACGAGGTCACGAGTCTCTGCCCCTTTCCCCAGCCCACCCGGCTCCGCTCTGCAGAAAGCTGGCTGGCGTAAGGCTCCTCACGTCGTCTCCTACCCCGGCGGATCACTCCTTCGGACGCAGTTGCGGGAAGAGGATCACGTCGCGGATGCTCTCCTGACCGAGAAGCATCATGCAGAGGCGGTCGATGCCGATGCCGATGCCGCCGGCCGGGGGCATTCCATGTTCCAAGGCCACGAGGAAGTCCTCGTCGAGCTTCTGCTTCTCGCCGCCGGCCTGCTCCTCCAGGGCCTTCCGTTGGGCCACCGGGTCGTTCTGTTCGGTGTAGCCCGGGGAAATCTCCTGGCCGTTGATGCAGCATTCGAACACCTCGACCGTGGTGGGATCATCCGCCGAGATCTTGGCCAGCGGCACGAGTTCCTTCGGCAGGTGGGTGACGAAGGTGGGGTTGATCAGGGTCGGCTCGACGAGCTTCTCGAACACGGCGCCGGTGACCTCGAAGTCCTCGTACGCAGCGGCGATGTCGCCGGAGAGCTTGAGATCCTCGACGGCACGGCGGCGGCGCTCCTCGGGCGTGACGCGGAACCAGTCGTCGCCGGCCTTCTCCCGCACGAGGTCCTTGTACCGGGCCCGGCGCCAGTGGGAGAGGTCGATGACCTTGTACACCTCGCCCTGGGCGTTGCGGTGCTCGATATTCAGGGTGCCCGCCACCTACAACGCGAGCCGTTGGATGAGCGACTCCACCGTTTCCATCATGGTGGCGTAGTCGCCGTAGGCTTCATAGGCCTC
>CAIYXO010000305.1 GCA_903930165.1 uncultured Verrucomicrobiota bacterium
CAGGAGGAGCAGTTGCACTACATGGCAGCCCTGCGCCTCGCGCGGGAAGGCTGGTCGCCGGCGCTGCGGGAACGGTACTTCGGCTGGTTCAAGGGACGTTCCCGCATCACCGCCCACCCGGCCAAGACGGAGCGGTGGTTCGCCGACGTCGGGTTGAAGGCGTCCAATGGCGCCAGCTTCGACAACTTCGTGAAGAACCTCCGGCGTGAGGCGTTCGAGGCGGTTCCCCCGGACCAGAAGGGCCCGATCGCCGCGTACTTGGCCTCCGACGCCCGGCGGGTGGCGGCCGTCCCGGCTTCGGCACCGCGGAAGTTCGTCCGAGACTGGAAGACCCAGGACCTTTCGGCCGACCTGGCCCAGCCGCTTCGCGGACGCGATTTCGCGAGCGGCAAGTCGGTGTTCCAGACCGCCCAGTGTGCCGCCTGCCATCGGTTCCAAGGCGAGGGCGGGGCGGTGGGTCCCGACCTGACCGGCATCGGCACCCGCTACGCCAAGGCGGACGTCTGGGTCTCGTTGACCGAGCCCAGCCGGATCGTCTCCGAGCAGTACCAGGCCCGCACCTTCGTGTTGAAGGATGGAACCGAGTTCACCGGCCGGGTCGTTGCGCGGAACGAGGCGCGCGTGACGCTGTTGTTGGACCCGCTCACCGACCGCCGGACCGAGGTCGCCGTCGGGGACATCCGGTCCGAATCGGCGTCCCCGATCTCGACCATGCCCGAGGGATTGCTGTCGACGTTCTCCCGAGAGGAGATCCTCGACCTGATCGCCTACCTCGAAAGCGACGGACGCCCCGCGGCTCCGGCCTTCGCCAAGCCATGATCCGGCGCGGCCGGTGTACCGGATTCGCCGGCGGGCCCGCCCCTGGTTCTGAAAAGCCACGCAAATCGCGGATCCCAAGGTGGTTGGATGTGGTTTGGTTTCAGTTGTGAATTTTCCTGATTCTCCTTTGAACAACGGACGGAGTCGGCCGTCAGCATGGGTGTTCTTTGGAAGTGTTGGGGAAAATCGGAAGACGAGGGTGCATCAACGGAATTGAAATAGTCTGTTGACGGGCGCGGTTTGCCCGGTAGGTTGCCCTCGTTCTTTGGAGCGGGACTGAAGTTTTGGCCGTGGGAAACCGCGAGCCGTTCGTTTTCCGGGTCGTCGTTGTTCAACGATTCGGAATCTCCACTAAGTCCTACATGAACTGATTCTGATTATTCCCCGGGGCGTACAGTCATCCTCTGACTGGCGCCCCGGTTTTGTCTTTGGCCCCCGGCGAAAACCGCCGGGGGCCTTTTTCGTCTCCGGGTCGACGGTTCCATTGAAGCCGACGGACCCTTTGCCACGTCGGCCTTTCGCCGGCATCCTTCGCCGGTCGGATGCCCAGGCTCTCCATTTACATTCTTTGGCTGTCGCTGACGTTCCTGTCGCGTCCGCTGTTTGCCGCCGGAACCAATGCGCCGGTCCGTGCCAAGGTGTTCGTCGCCGGGGACACCGGTGCGACCTCGGCCTTTGTGCCGGATGCCGCGGTCACCCGGCAGTTGGTCCGGCGCAGCCTGCTCGCCTTCACCGGGAAGGATTCGACCCCGGCCGCCTGGCGATTCCTCGTTTCCTCCAACGACGTGGTCGGCTTCAAGGTGACCTCGTCGCCGGGAACCCTCATCGGGACCCGGCCCGCAGTCGTCGAAGCGCTGGTCGCCTCACTGCTCGATTCCGGCCATCCCGCGACCAACATCGTGATCTGGGATCGCGATCCCCGGGATCTCCGGACCGCCGGGTTCGTCTCCCTCGCCCAGCGCCTCGGCGTCCGAGTGGCCGCCACGACCGAGGCGGGATGGGACGCGGCGAAGTTCTACGAGTCGCCCATCCTCGGGAAACTGGTCTTCGGCGACCTCGAGTTCTCCAAGGGAGACCGCTTCGCCGTCGGCAAGAGATCGCACGTCTCGCTGCTGCTCACCAAGACCCTCACCCGGATCGTCACCGTGGCCCCGCTCCTCGCGCACAACTCCGCCGGCGTGAACGGACACCTCCTCTCGCTGGCCTTCGGGTCCGTGGACAACATCTACCGCTTCGACGGCGACCCGGGCCGCACCGCCGAGACCGTTCCCGAGATCTGCGCCCTCGACGACCTCATGCCGAAGGTGGTCTTCGGTGTCTCCGACGCCCTGGTCGGGCAGGTCCGCGGCGACGACACCGCCCGTCTCCACGACACCGTCGCCCTCAACGAGATCCGGGTCAGCGCCGACCTCGTCGCCCTCGACCGTCTCGCCCTCGCCGACATCGAGACCGCGCGGAACTCGTATCCGATCGCCGGCGAAAAGCCCTTCAAGACCGATCTCTACGGCAATGCCGAACTGCTCGACATGGGGGTCGCTGACCTGAAGCGCATCGACGTCGTCCGGGCTCCATGAACCCCTCCGGGCTGGTCCTGCGTCCCGCCACCGCCACGGACATCCCCCGTCTCCGCGACTTGGCTTCCCGCATCTGGCACGCCTGCTATCCCGGCATCATCGGCGAGGACCAGATCGAGTACATGCTCGGCTGGATGTATTCCGCGGAGCGGTTGGCCGCGGACATGGAACGCGGGGTCCGTTTCGCCATCGCCGAGGTGGACGGCGTGCCCTCGGGCTACTTGGCCACCGAGGCGGCTTCCGGCTCTGGAACGCTGCACCTGCACAAGCTCTACCTGCTTCCCGAATGCCAGGGACGCGGACTGGGCCAGGCGATGCTGGAGGAGGTCGGCCGCATTGCTGCTGCCGCCGGTTTGGCGCACGTGGAACTCCGGGTGAACAAGTCCAACCACCGTGCCCTGCGGGCCTATCGCCGGGCGGGATTCGAGGTCCGCGAGGCGGTGGTCGCCGACATCGGGGGCGGCTTCGTGATGGACGACTTCGTCCTCCGTCAGAAGGTGAAGTAGATGAAGTCGATGCGGGCCCCGGCGTAGGCGAGGATGAGGTACCCGGCCGCGAGCGAGAGCCCCCACTGCGCCGGCAGCCTGAGTCCGGCGAAGCGTCGTTCGCGGAAGGTCCAGTCGAGAGGCTTCTGCAGGAGCAGGAAGGCGAGCAGCCACCCCGACAGCGCCCCGGGTACGGCGCTGGTTCCGTAGGGGGGCAGGAGCAGGCGTCCGAGATAGGCCAGGGCGTCCGACGTCGAGGGCGCCCGGAACAGGACCCACAGGAGGCAGACCCCGTGGAAGACCAGAACCGTCTTCAGCACGGTGCGCAGGCGCGGGTTCCATTGTGCCGGCAGCCCGGGCGCGTGGCGTTCCAGCACGAGCCAGAGGCCGTGTCCGAAGCCCCACAGCAGGAAGTTCCATCCCGCGCCGTGCCACAGTCCGGCGACGGTCATGGTGGCGAGCAGGTTCAGGTCGCGGTGCCTGCGGTTGCCGCCAAGCGGGATGTACAGGTAGTCGCGGAACCACACCGAGAGGGTGATGTGCCACCGGCGCCAGAACTCCTGGATGCCCTGGGCCAGGTAGGGCAGGTCGAAGTTGAACGGGAGGTGGAATCCGAACAGGGCCGCCAGCCCGACCGCGGTGGTCGAGTAGCCCCAGAAGTCCGCCAGCAGTTGGACGGCGTAGGCGTACAGGCCGGTCCAGGCCCCGACCGTCGTGAGGCTGCCCGGCGAGCGGAAGGCCTCGTCGGCGAACTGGGCCAGCACGTCCGCCACGCCGATCTTCAGGGCCATTCCCGCCAGCACCAGCCAGAGCCCCTGGTGGAAGCCCGCCGCGTCGAAGGGACGTTTCGCCTGGAGTTGCGGCAGGAAGTAGTGGGCGCGGACGATGGGACCGGCGATCAGCTGGGGGAAGAAGCACTTGAACACCGCGAACCGGAGCAGCGACGGCTCGGCGCGCACCTCGCCGCGGTGGACGTCCACCTGGTACGCCACGACCTGGAAGGTGAAGAAGGAAATGCCGAGCGGCAGGAAGACCGGCGGCCTGGGCACCGCGAGCGAGGCTCCCGCGAGGCCGAGCAGCGCGTTGACGTTGTCGGCCACGAACGCCGCGTACTTGAACCAGAACAGCAGCGACAGGTTCACGCAGACCGCCACGGCCAGCAGGATCCGGGAGCGGTGGCGGTCCTGCAGGCGGCCGGCCACGTGGTTGAAGCCGATCGTTCCCAACAGCAGGAATGCCGAGGGCCAGTGGTGGGCGGAGTAGAAGAGCAGCGAGGCGACGAACAGGACCCCGAGCCGGGCACGATGCCAGGGCAGCGACCAGTACAGGGCCAGCGCCGGCACGAGCAGGACGAGGAAGGCGAGGGAGTTGAAGAGCATCAGCGTCCCCCGGTCACCCGCGCGATCTCGGCTGCCAGCGCGTAGGAATAGTGGGCCCGTCCCTCGGTGCCGAGATGGGACGGGTTGCGGAAGAAACGGCGGTCCAGCGGCAGCGACGAGAAGTCCCAGACCTCGCATCCGCTCCGGGCGGCGATCTCCGCGAACAGGGGCTTCATCGAGTCCCGTTCCGGCGCGGGCGACCATTCCGCCGAAAGCGGCGGCGAGGCGAAGACCACCGGGATGCCGCGCTCGCGGTACTTCCGCGCCACCGAGGCGAAGCGGTCGGCGGTCTTCGAATCCTCCTCCGACAACGCCTTCCCACCATCGCCGGGCGCCAGCACCGCGGGCCGCCAGCGGTCGGCATCGAAGTCCACCGGCGGCTTCTCGCGTCGCCCCAGCCATGCCCCGATCTGTTCGCCGCCCTTCACTTCCCAGCCTCCGAGCGCGGGCGCGAACAGCAGCAACGCAGGGAGCCGGGCCAGGTTGTCCGAGAGGAACGCGGACCGATGGCGCACGAGGCGGATTTCCCGGGCGGTCTCCGCCAGCCGGCCTTCCAACGTCCGCGTGTCCGGCGGCGCGCCGGTCCAGGGTGTCGCGGGATTCACGCGCTGCGGATCGGACAGCTCGAGCACCACGATCCTCAGGCCGGGTCTCGAAAGCAGGCGTCCGGCCAGGGCCTCGAGGGCGTCGAGACTCGAACTGGTGAAGGCGGCGTTGAACCCGCGAAGCCCGGAGAGTCCGGGATGGCGCTCCTCGAAGGCGCGGGAGACCAGCGCCGGCGAGACGCCGTCCTGGGTCCGCGAGGTGCCGAGGAAGAGGAAGTCCACGCGTTCGTGGCGTTCGCACATCGCGACCTTCGTCAACGCCCGGTGCGAGGCGGCCTCGAACAGCGGTTCCCACCGGCGGACCGCCAGCTCCAACGCCACCAGCAGGACCGCGAGCCCGGCCACGAAGGCGGCCAGCCTGCGGCGGTACGGGTTCGCGGTTGGGGCGGCGACGATGGACACGGGACGCGGGTCAGGCGGCGAGTTGCGACAGACGCTCCTGGATCTGCGCGGTCCAGCGGGTGACGTAGCTCGTCGACCGGGACAGTTCCTCGAGGCGTTCCAGCGGCAGGGCCGCACGGCGTGCCTCGGCGGGGGCCTCCGGGGGCCTTCTCCCACGCCGCGTTCAGCTCCCGAAGCTCCAGGTCGAGCGCGTCGCGTTTGGCGTTCACCTTGCCCTGGAGCGTCATCAGCCGGTCGGACCAGCCGAGCTGGGTGCGCAGACGCTGGAGCCGGAGCATCGCAGGCAGGTCCTCCGGCGCCGGAACCGAGAGGAACGTGTCCACGTCGCGGCAGGTCTGACCGATCTCGACGAAGAGGTCCATGGTGCCCGGCGGGATGCGCTGGATGTCCCGGGGCCGAGCGCCGAGCTCGAGTTCGAGCAGGTGGAACAGCCGGTCCCTCGGCTCGCGCAGCGTGTTGAACGCGGCGTTCAGTTCCGCGGAGCGGTCGTTCGCCGCCGCCTTCGCCTCGTCGGTTCCTCCGTGGACGCGATCCGGATGGGCCTCCGCGGAAAGCAGCAGGAAACGGGACTTCAGCGCCTCGGCGTCGAGCCAGGGGCGCCGTGGTTCACCGAGCAGGGCGAAGCAATCCGTCATGGAACCCCGACCGTGGACCGGACCCGCCTCCGGTTCAAACCGTTCCTCGGCCGGAGGGGATGGCCACGGAGACACCGAGGACACGGAGGGAGAGACACGGATGGCACGGATTTCCCCGTACGGATGACCCAGGGATCCGCGGCCCGTGTCCTCGCATACGCGGCCACCCTGGAACGGCGTGAGGCCCCGAAGAGGCCCGCGATGACAACGGACGACTGACAACGGACAATGGACAACGGACGAAATCCCCCCTCCGTGTCCTCCGTGTCTCCGTGGCCATCTGTTCCCCGGCATCCCGTCCTTGCCTCGGCGTGGACGGGTGCGGAACGTCCCGGGCCTTCGGATGCACCTCCTGCTGCCGCTCCTCGCGGCGATCGCCTTCGCGGCGGGATCGCTCGTCTACAAGCGTGCCCTGTCGGAGGGGGCCACGCTGGCGCATGCGGTGGTGGTGAACAACGTGGTCCTCGGCTTCGCCTTCCTGCCGTTGCTCGCCTTCGATCCGCATCCCATCCCTTGGGACCAGATCCACCTGCCCGCGATCACCGCCACGACCTTCGTCCTGGGGCATCTCCTCAACGTGGCGTCGCTGAAGGTCGGGGACGTCTCGGTGGCCACGCCTTTGCTGGGGGCCAAGGTGCTGTTCGTGGCGCTGTTGGCGCGGTTCGTCTTCGGCGAGCCGATCACGCCGCTGAAGACCGCGGCCGCCGCGTTGACCACGGCCGGCGTGTTCCTCACCGGGGTGACCGACTTCAAGCCGGGTCGGCGTGCGGGGTTGACCACCGCCCTCGCGCTTGGCTGCGCGGCGGCGTTCTCGGTGACCGACGTGTTGATCCAGGTCTGGGCCTCCCGGTTCGGCGTCTTCAACTTCCTCTCGCTGCTGTTCGTGGCGCTGGCGGTCGAGTCGACGCTGCTGCTGCCGTTCCTGGGGTTGCGGTCCCTCAAGGCGCCGGCGGCGGCGTGGCGTTGGATCGGGCTGGCGACGACGTTGTCGGCGGTGCAGGCCATCCTGATCACCGGGACCATCGGCGTCTGGAAGGACGCGGCCGGGGTGAACGTGGTGTATGGGACGCGCGGGCTGTGGAGCCTGGTGCTGGTGTGGTGGGCGGGGCACTGGTTCGGCAACGAGGAGCGGCGCGAAAGCGGCGCCGGGCGCATGCTCACCCGCGCCGCCGGCGCCGTCCTGATCCTCACCGCCGTGGTCCTGACCGTGCTCGGTGGTGGCTGAGCCGCGCCGGAGCGGAGGAGGGAGGCCTCACGCCAAGGCGCCAAGCCGCCAAGGAAGGACCACTCGGGACTGCGTGTTCCGTGCCGGATTCGGACTCACTGAAGGGATCTCGGCTTCTGTTCCGAAGCCCACACTCCCCTCGCGACTTTGCGGTTTTGCGTGAGGCCGTCCGTTCGGGTTCGCCGTCCCCCTCGCTCAGTCCGCCTTGGCTTGGGCGGTCGACGGGGCGACGAGCTTCCAGACGCGGCCCTTGCCGGGGGTCAGGCCGATGTTGCCGTTGGTCATCACGTAGATCTCGCCCGAGTCGTCCTGGCCGAAGGCCACCACGTAGCCGCCCAGCTTCGCCGGACTGGCCAGTTCCAACGGTTCCACGGCCCACTCGGCCTTCGGGTCGGTCGGCCGGTGCGCGATGAGCAGCGTGCCGCCGGGCACGCCCCAGATGCGGCCCCAGTCGCCGTAGATGTAGTCGCCGGCGAGGCCCGGGAGCGCGGTGCCGCGGTACACGTAGCCGCCGGTCACGCTGATGCCGTAGGCGTCCGCGTCCTTCTTGAAGCCGTTCCGGTTCTTGTAGCGGGCGATCGGACCGACGATCGGTTCGCCGCGCGGTCCGACGGCGGGCGTCTCGGCCGTGGGCTTTTCCGCGGCCTTCGGATTGAACCCGACGAAGCCCTCGGTCAGGCGCCAGCCGTAGTTGCCGCCCTTCTCGATGCGGTTGACCTCCTCCCAGAGCGTCTGGCCGACGTCCGCGGAATAGAAGGCGTGGTCGCCGCCGCGGTCGAAGCCGAGTCCCCACGGGTTGCGGATGCCGTACGCCCAGATCTCGGGGAGCGCGACGGTGCCGTCGGCGAAGGGGTTGTCCTTCGGGATTCCATGGCCCTCGGGCGTGTTGACGTCGATGCGCAGGATCTTGCCGAGAAGCGTCTTCAGGTTCTGTCCGTTGCCTTCCGCGGGACGTTTGCCCTCGTCGTTCGCGTTGCCGCCGTCCCCGACGCCCACGTAGAGGAAGCCGTCGGGACCGAAGGCGATGCGGCCGCCGTTGTGGTTGGAGTAGGGCTTGTCGACCTCGAGCCGGATCTTCTCGGACGCCGGGTCGATGGCGAGGGGCTCGGCGGCGGGCAGGGTGAACTCGGAGACCCGCAGCGTGCAGTCCCAGTTGGTGGGGGCGGATTCCCGGCGCGAGCCGGTGTAGGCGACGAAGACCCGGCGGTTCCGGGCGAAGTCGGGATGGAGTGCGAGGCTGAGGACGCCGCGTTCGTCGAAGCCGCCATGGTTCAAGGCGGAGAGGCGGTTGGTGAGGTTCAGCACCGGCGCCTCGCGCAGTTGGCCGGGCTTCTCGAGCAGCCGGACGTAGCCGGGTTGGTCCACGATCAGGGCGCGGCCGCCGGGCAGCGCGACGTAGGCCAGCGGCGAGGTGAGGCCGTCGGCGACGAGTTCGAGGGAAACCTTCGGGGCGGCTTCGGCCATCGGGGCGAGCGCGGCGAGTGCGAGCGACAGGGTCAGCGAACGCAGGGTCATGGAAGGACCCTGTCGTGGCTTCGGGAAGGCCGCAACCCCGTGGTGAACGGCCCACTTCGGGTTCGTGGTCTTTCGGTGGCGCCGACTTCCGTGCCCGGTACTGTCCCGGAAATGCGTCTGCAAGGAACCTTCCTCGCCGCGGTCCTGATCGCCCTGCCGTTGGTGGGTGAGACGACCATCCCGGATCCGGCCACGTTGCCCTACCGGGCCTTCGCCGACCTGGCCGACAAGGTGGACGCGTTTCGCGACAAGGAGCGGCTCGACCTGCGCGTCCGCGTGACGCCGAAGGATCCGGCCGACACCGCGCCGATCCGGCTCGAGGTCCGATCGAGGTCGGGCGTGAAGCCCGTTGAGGTGGCGGCCGACGGCGGGTTGGTCGACTTCCCGACGACGCCGGCGTTGAGGGAGGAGAACCCTCCGGTGGTCGCCAACCGTCCCAAGGGCACGCTGCAGCTGGGCGTACGTGTGGTCCTGAAGCGCCCCGAAAAGCCCGCTGACGAGACGGTCGGCTGGTACCAGAAGGCCCTCGACCAGGCGAACGCCGCGGCGAAGAAACTCGGAGGCGGGCTCGGCTTCCTGGTGCCGAAGTCCAAGGCGTTGCTGGTGGAGTTCCCGAAGTCCGCAAAGGGACGCGTGGTGGTGACGACCGGCGAGGTGGAAACCGTGATGGAGGCCGATGCGAAGGGCACGGTGGGAGTCGCCTTGGGGAACCATCCCGCCGGCTCGCGGATCCGCTTCGAACCCGCACCCGCGGCGATCCAGCCGGACTGAACCACGATTCCCGTCCGTCCGATTCCCATCAGCGCCTGCGTCGCTCCCCATGAACCCCGCACTCCCCAACGCGCTTCTCTTCCTCCGGATCCTCGGCGGTCCGGAGGTGGAACCCGTTTCCGGCCACCGGTATCTCCTGCTGGAACCCGCGCCGTGGCCGGAATCCGAACAGGCGGCCCAGGTATTGGGCGGTCACCTGGCCTCCATCGGGAGCCCGGAGGAACAGGAGTGGGTCTTCGGCACCTTCGGGAATCGCGGAGGCGTCGAGAGGAGCCTGTGGATCGGGCTCTCCCGATCGACACCCGGCGGTTCGTTCAGCTGGTCCGACGGCAGCGTCACGACGTACCGGAACTGGCTGCCGGGCCAGCCCGACGACGCGTTGGCCGGCGAACCGCATGTGCACATGATCTCCCGGGCCAACACCTTCGGGCATCCGGGTGGAACCTGGAACGACTTGGGAACGCCCGGGGCGCCGTTCACCGATTTCGACCCGGTCTGCGGCGTGGTGGAACTGCCGCCGTTGGAACTGCGGTTCGATGCCGCGCCGAGCCCCGGTTCGCTGAGGTTCTCCTGCCCGACGCTTCCCGGGTTCTTCTACCGGCTCGAGAGGACGGACGACCTCGTCTCCGGCAGCTGGGTCGACGCGGGCGTCACGGTGTTGGGGAACGGCGCCGTTTGGACAAACGAGCTTCCGGCCGGCATCGCTGCGACGCGGTTCTACCGGGTGGTGGAGATTCCGCCGGCCTTCGCGGCCGGGGATGCCGTTGACCCCGCCGATCCGCGGTGACGTCTCCGTTGGACCGGTGCGACGTCTCCTGCCTCGCTCGACGACCCGTCTTTTGGAATTCCTCCGACGGGCCTTCGGGTCTCTAATCGGCCCATGCTCCTCACGCCGGCCGAACTCGAAAGCCTCACAGGACTCCGGAGCGCCTCGCCGCATTCGCTGCTGGGGCTCCATCCGCTGGGCAACGGTTCGGGGCTTGCCGGACGTGCGTTGATCCCGGGCGCGGCGAAGGTGCGGATCGTTCCCGTGCACGACCGGACCCGGCAGGCCTTCGAGCTGCATCGCATCGGGGACACCGATCTCTTCGAGGGTTCCACCCGGGGCGCCACCTCGGTGTACGCCTACGACCTGGAGGTCACCTGGGCGGACGGCTCGGTGACGCAGGGTCGGGATCCCTATTCGTTCTGGCCGACCCTGGGCGAGACCGAC
>CAIYXO010000306.1 GCA_903930165.1 uncultured Verrucomicrobiota bacterium
GCTGTAGGCGAACAGGGTCGCCATCGGGATCAGCGCGGTGCGCAGGCCGTGCTTGATCAACGCCTGCCGGCGGGTCAGTCCCTTCGCGCGAGCGGTGCGGATGAAGTCCTGGCCCAGCACATCGAGCATGGCGTTGCGTTGATACCGGCTGTAACCGGCGATGGAGAAGAGCGCCAGCGTCATCGTCGGGAGCACCAGGTGCTGCATGCGGTCCACGAACTGGTTCCAGGCGCCGCCCACCGGCACCGGTGAGGTCTCCCCGGTGAATTCGAAGATCTGAACTCCCAGAACCGAATTGACGTTCAGCGCGCCGAGGATCAGCAGATTGGCCAGTACGAAGGTGGGGGTGCTGATGATCAGCAACGACACCAAGGTGACCGCGCGATCGGAGAACCGGTACTGCCGGATGGCACCCCATGCGCCGATCGCGACGCCGATCAGCGTGCCCAGTACGGAGCCGATCACCAGCAACCGCAGGCTCACTCCGATGCGGCGCCATAGTTCGTCGGCGACGGGCTGGCTGTTGACGGTCGTCCCGAAGTCGCCCCGCACCGCTCCGGACACCCAGTGCGCGTATCGCAACGGTATCGGCTTGTCGAGGTCGAGTTCGGCCGCCTTGGCGTCGATCACCGCCTGTGGCGGGCGGGGATTGCGCTGGAGCAGGCCGTCCAACGGCCGGAAGGAGTACGACGTCAGCGCGAATGTCAGGAACGAGGCCAGCGCCAGCAACATCACGTAATTGAGCAGCCGACGTGCCAGAAACCGGATCATCGGCGCCGCACGCGGGGTCCCAGGCTGCCGAAGGCAGCGACGGCCAGCCATTGCATGCAGCACAGGGTAGGAGATGGCGGGCGGTTATCCGCGGGGAGCCACGGGGAAGGGCCCCGACTGGGCACTGGGAGCGGACAATTGCGATCAGGCCGATTCCGGGCGCTGACACCCGGGTGATCGGCCGCTACGATCGGGGCCGTCAACGACAGGAGGCAGCCCGTGAGCGTGACCGACGAGTACCTGGCCAACAACGCCGAGTACGCCAAGACCTTCTCCGGCCCGCTGCCACTGCCCCCGAGCAAGCATCTGGCGGTAGTGGCCTGCATGGACGCCCGGATGGACGTCTACCGCATCCTCGGCCTCAACGAGGGGGAGGCGCACGTCATCCGCAACGCCGGCGGCGTCGTCACCGACGACGAGATCCGCTCGCTGGCTATCAGCCAGCGCCTGCTGGGCACCCGCGAGATCGTCCTGATCCACCACACCGACTGCGGCATGCTCACCTTCACCGACGACGATTTCAAGGCCGGTATCCAGAAGGACACCGGGATCAAGCCGGAGTGGGCGGCCGAGTCGTTCTCCGACGTCGAAGAGGATGTGCGCCAGTCGTTGCGCCGCATCCAGGCCAGCCCGTTCGTCACCCTGCACTCCACGGCGCGGGGATTCGTGTTCGACGTGGCCACCGGCAAGTTGCACGAGGTCACGCTCTAAGCATTCGTCGACTCTGCGCGCAGATCGCGTTCCCGCCCGGAATCGCGATCTGCGCGCATATTCGGCGTCGGGTCCCGCCTTGACATGACGCCTCAGCGGGTGGATTAATGGCCTTGAGTTCAATTAACCTGGCTAAATCTACCAACTTTACGGGGAAATATGCCCAACTCGCTGGCTGCCCGGCCGTTGCCGGGCCAGCAAGACCCTGACCGGCCCCAACCCGGCCAATATGAACTGACCCAACTTCGCTCCCTGGAAGCCGAGGCCATCCACATCATCCGGGAGGTGGCTGCGGAGTTCGAGCGGCCGGTGCTGCTGTTCTCCGGCGGCAAGGACTCGATCGTCATGCTGCACCTGGCCATCAAGGCGTTCGCGCCGGCCCGGGTGCCGTTCCCGGTGATGCACGTCGACACCGGACACAATTTCGAGGAGGTCATCGCCACCCGCGACGCCCTCGTCGAGCGCCACGGGCTGCGTCTGGTGGTGGCCGGCGTGCAGGACGACATCGACGCCGGCCGGGTAACCGACAACGGTCCGTCGCGCAACCCACTGCAGACGGTGACCCTGTTGCGGGCGATCCGAGAGAACCGCTTCGATGCCGCGTTCGGCGGTGCCCGCCGCGACGAGGAGAAAGCCCGCGCCAAGGAGCGCGTCTTCAGCTTCCGCGACGAGTTCGGGCAGTGGAATCCCAAGGCGCAGCGCCCCGAACTGTGGAACCTGTACAACGGCCGGCACCGCAAAGGCGAGCACATCCGCGTGTTCCCACTCTCCAATTGGACCGAATACGACATCTGGGCCTACATCGGCGAGGAGGACATCGAGCTGCCGTCGATCTACTACGCA
>CAIYXO010000307.1 GCA_903930165.1 uncultured Verrucomicrobiota bacterium
AGCCTGCGGTGGAGACGGTGCCGAAGGAACCGTTTGCGTCCGGTCAGGAGGCGCACGGTGCACCGACCTGGATGCCGTGTCTCAGGCAGTAGCCGCCGTTGACGACATATTTGTCGGCCCAGTGCTTGAGACCCTGCTGTTCCTCCGGACGGAGCTGGCGGACGACCTTCGCCGGGGAGCCGAGCACCATCGAGCCGGGTGGAATCCGCATGCCCGGGGTGACCAGGGCGTTGGCGCCGACGAGGGATCGGGCGCCGACGACCGCGCCGTCGAGCACCGTGGCCCCCATTCCGATGAGGCATTCGTCGCCGATGGTGCAGGCGTGGACGTTCGCGGAATGGCCGATGGTGACGAAATCGCCGACGAGGCAGGGGAAGTCGTCGGCGAGGTGGAGCACCGCGTTGTCCTGCACGTTCGTGCCTCGACCGAGGACGATGCGGTTGATGTCGCCGCGGAGCACGGCGCCGTACCAGACGCTGCACTGGTCGCCGAGGGTCACGTCCCCGAGCACCACCGCGGTGCGGGCGATGTAGACGTCGAGGCCGAGGACCGGTTGGCGGCGGAGATGGGTGTCGAGGCGGCGGATCAGGTCTTCCATGATGGTGGTGCTTGCGGGGTTCCGGTGGCCCGGGTCATTCGGAGGCGGCGGCGGTGGCTTCCTGTGCGCGATGGAGACGGGCGTAGAGCCCGTCGTGGGCGAGCAGTTCCGCGTGGCGTCCGCGCTCGACGATCTCGCCGGCGCGCAGGACGAGGATGAGGTCGGCGTCGCGGATGGTGCCGAGCCGGTGGGCGATGACGAAGGAGGTACGGTGCGACATGAGCCGGCGGAGGGCCTCCTGGATGAGGCGCTCGGTGGCGGTGTCGACGCTGGCGGTGGCCTCGTCGAGGATGAGGATCGGGGCGTCCTTGAGCAGGGCGCGGGCGATGCTGATGCGCTGCTTCTCACCGACGCTCAACCGGACGCCACGTTCGCCGACCTCGGTGTCGAAGCCGTTCGGAAGGCGTCGGATGAACTCGGCGGCGTTCGCGGCCTCGGCGGCGGCCTCGAGTTCCGCAGGCGTGGCGTCCAGCCGGCCGTAGAGGATGTTCTCCCGAATGGTGCCGTTGAAGAGGAACGGCTCCTGGCTCACCACGGCGATCTGGGAGCGCAGGTGGGCCAGCGGGATCTCCCGGAGATCCTGGCCGTCGACGGTGATCCTGCCGCTTGAGGCCTCGTAGAAGCGGGGGAGGAGGTTCACCAGGGTCGACTTGCCGGCGCCGGTCGGACCGACGAGGGCGATCGTTTGGCCGGCCTCGGCCCTCAGCGAAACGTGGCGCACGGCGTCGGGACGGCCTTCGTAGGCCGCGGAGACGTCCTCGAAGACGACCTCGCCGCGGAAACGAGTGGGCGGCGTGGACACGGATTCCCCGGCGGCTCCGGCTTCGGTTTCCGAGTCGAGGATGTCGAAGACCCGTTCACCGGCGGCCCGGGCGGACTGGGACATCTGGTTGAGGGAATGCAGGACGGCCAGCGGGGCGTAGAACATCCCCAGGAAGAGGAGGAATTCCACGAGGGCGCCGGGAGTCATGGAACCGGCGAGGACCTTGCGTCCGCCGATCCACAGGACGAGGACGGTCCCGATGGCGGACGCGAACTGCATGGCGGGATTGTAGGCGGCCCAGGCACGCATGATCTCCAGGTTGCCGGAGCGGAGGGCGTCGGCGCGGCGTGCGAATCGGGCGTCCTCGTGGCGTTCACGTCCGAAGAGCTTGATCTGGCGGACGCCCTGGAGGTTGTCCATGAGCAGTGCGTTGAGGGCGCTGCTGGCCTTGCTGCGGGTCCGGTAGCGGCCGGCGGCCGTCGAGGTGTACCAGATCGCGCCGCCGACGAGCAGGGGGATTGGCGCCAGCGCCACCGCGGCAAGGGCGGGGTCGTTGAGGAAGAGCAGGAC
The DNA here is from genome assembly GCA_903930165.1 of uncultured Verrucomicrobiota bacterium. Taxonomy (GTDB): domain Bacteria; phylum Verrucomicrobiota; class Verrucomicrobiia; order Limisphaerales; family UBA9464; genus SXXZ01. The sequence continues at coordinate 1,932 of CAIYXO010000307.1, forward strand.
CGCGACGCCGACGATGCCGAGCACCGCCACGACGCCCTGTTCCGTGCCGTCGATGAGCAGGCGTTCCATGGCGCCGACGTCCTCGATCACGCGGGTCATCAGGTCGCCCGTGGCGCGATGGTCGAACCAGGCGGGCCGGAGGCGCTGGAGCTTGGAGTAGAGCTCACAGCGGATGTCGAAGATCACGTTCTGCTCGAACCGGTTGTTCAGGTGGATCCGGAGCGAGTTGAACAGGTCGCGTGCCGCGAAGGCGGCCAGGAGCGCGAGGATCGCCCTACCCAACAGGTCGTGGCGGCCCTGCGCGACGACGTCGTCGAGCACATGCCGAGTGAGCTTGGGAAAGGCGAAGGCGGCGATCTGACCCAAGATGGCGCAGGAGATGGTGCCGAGGGCGAGCCACGGATACGGGCGCAGGTACCGCAGTACGCGGCGGACGATCTCGTAGGTGGTGCGGGGTTGGACGGAGAAGCGCCCCTTGGCCTCTCCCTGGACGTGGGCGAGATAATGCACGGGTTAACCGGAAATGGACTCTTCGGAGGCGGTGTCGCCGCCCTGGGGAAAGGCGTTCGGCAGCCAGGACCAGGCGGTGGCGAAGAGCGCACGGGTTCCCTGTCCGACGACGGGGTTGCCGTGGCCCATGAGCAGCCTGTCGAACTCCCAGGTCAGGATCCGACGGATGGAGTCGGCGACGGCCTCCTTGTCCTTCATCTGCGAACGGTACAGCCGGCTCACCGCGAGCTTGCCGTGGATGCCGTTGGCGCGGGCGAGCATCGCGGTGGCGAAGTCCACGTCGGCGGGCAGGTTGAACACCGCATCCGCCACGATCAGCGTTCGCGAAGGGCGGTGGCGGTAGACCAGTTCGTTCACCGACGGCATGCCTCCGATGAGTTCGATGTCGAACACGTCGCCCCATTCCGGGTTGCCCTCCGCGGAGAGGTCCCCGGTGAAGGGGAACTTGCTGTCGGTGCGGAGCCCGGGTGCCGCCCAGAACAGCGCGGTGCGGCAGGCGGCCCGCCATCCCTCGAGATACAGGTCGTGAAAGCGGTTCGGAGCCACGACGTGACGGACCACGCCGAGGGTGCCGAGCTCGGCTTCCAGTTCCGTCGACCATTCCACGGGTGAATGGATCCAGAGGCCGTTGGTGCCAAGGCGGACGACCGTCATCCGGTGGCCGAGTTCCATACCGGCGACGCGGAGGGGGTGGCTGCATTCCCAGATCTCGGGGGCAACGGCTTTGAGAAGGCTCATGGAGTTTGTGTCGGACGGGGCTGGGTGCAGACGGAACGGGTCACGGCGCGGCCCAGTGGCCTTCCCAGGCGTCGCGATCCCAACGGAAGCGGGCGCGACGATGGCCGGATTCGCCCAGATGCAGCCAGTCGAGTTCCCGGATGGTGGTGACCAGCACGGCGAAGTTGTCCATGGGACGGTCGCCGAACGGGATCTCCCAAGGCAGGGCGATGCGTTCGCCGGGTTTCGGAGTCGAGGCGTACAGGCGTCGGCTCGACTGGGGCATCTCCCGCCAGATGCGGTGGGCGAGGTCGTTGTTGATGTTGACCCGCGTTTCGCCCCGCGCGCGCAGCTGTACACGGGCTACGGGATCGTAGAAGCACCAGGCCGCGACGGAGTTGATGTGCAGTTCAGCCACCTTCCGCGTGCGGTGGTCGGAAAAGCAGATCAGCGCACGGGACTGGGGATCGGCCTCGCGCAGCACGACGGTCCGCGCGTCGGGCTCGCCCAGTCCGAAGGACGCCAACACCGGCGTCCTCCACGCGAAGGAGTGGTCGGTGGTCGCGGTGGCGAGGGCTTCCCAGATCTGGGTGTGCAGGATCTCGAGGTCGTCCTCGGACCAGGGGATGGCATTCATCGGGAGCTTGGATCAGCGGAGCAGGGCGGTGGCCTCGGCCTCGGGCGTCGGCTTCCTGCGTCGGAACATCGTGTAGGTGTTGGTGGCCGAGATCGAGTCCCCAAGCGACAGGGTCTTCAGCGGCCCCAGGGTCTCCAGCTCGACGTATCGTGCCGGATCCCCGTTGGTGTAGACCTCGGCGCTGCACCCGCCGTCCGGGTAGGTCGCCTCGGGGTCCCGGGGACATTCGACCATCATGACGGCCGACTTTCCCACCCAGAGCATCCGGGAGGCGTCGTTGCCGATTTTGTGGCCGACCTTTGGGTCCCGCTCCATCGACACGCGGCGGAACGCGAAACGGAGGAATGGACTCGGCCATTCCCAGGTCTTGGCCAATCCGCCGGGAAAACGGGTCCGCTGCGGGATCGGAAGGAACACCTTCTCGGGATCCTTCAGTTGGCTGATCACCCAGACCGCGACCTCCACCGGGTCCCCCTGGACCTTCTGGTAGGTGGTGACGATGCGCATCACGGGGCGGCCCTCGTCGAGGCTGATGCGGCGTTCGGTGCGGATGCCGAACTTCGGACTGGCCGGCGAGACCAGGAGGAAGCCTCCACGTCCGTCCGGCATGCCATCGAGGACCTGCCGGTCGAAGATGTCGGGCGGGGGCCAGTCCCAAGCGGACTGGGGTGCCGGCCAAGTTTTGTCGCCGCCGAAGCTGCCAGGGGTCGACCAGGGTTGCTCCGGCATCGGCTTTCCGGCGAGGTCGGGATTCTCCCAGAAGACGCCTTCCTCGTCCCGGAATCCGAACTGCATGACCCGCCCGACCGCGGGGACGACCACAGCTCGGACTAGACCGTTGTCGAGGGTCCAGGCACCGGACCAACCCCGGTAGGCGCCGGCGACGACTTCGGTTGCACGGAGTCCCTGCTGGGCGGCCCCGAGGAGGATCAGTCCGGCGACGAGACGTCGAAGGCGGTGCATCGGACGGATGATGTCCTTTGCACCGCCTCGATCAACCGGGAAGCCGGGGTTCTGGCAGGGTTGCGCCTCCGCGATTCCCGCGGCCGCGGAGGCGGACCTGTTCAGCCGCCGGTCTCATCCACCACCAGGAACCGGGTTCCGCCACGGCTCCACACCTTGAGCAAGGTGGTCTTGTCGGCGGGATTCTCGGTGAGTCGCACGGCCTGGTCGGCATCCTGGATGCGCTCCTTGTTGATCTCGAGGATCACGTCCCCGGGCCGCAGGCCGGCCTCGTAGGCTACGGAGTCCGGTTCCACCTCCGTGACCAGGGCGCCCTCGATGGAGGAAGGCACCCGGAACTGCCGGCGTTGGGCCGCTGAGATGTCGGTGACCCCGACGCCGTTCAGGGTGCCGGCGTCCTTGTTGGAACCACGGCCGGGCACGTCCTTGGCGACCTCCTCCGACGACAGTTCGCGGATGGTCACCTTGAAGGTCTTGGAGTCGCCGTCCCGGACCACCTTGACCGGGACCGAGGAGCCGGGCTTGGTGCGTCCCACGGCGAGACGAAGCTGGCGGCTGTCGCGGACCGGCTTGCCGTCGAACTCCACGACCACGTCGCCGCTCTGGATGCCGGCCTTGGCTGCGGGGCTCTTCGGGCTCACCTCGCCCACGATCGCACCGCGGGACTCGCCGAGTTCGAGACGCTTGGCCATCGCCGGCGTGACGTCCTGGATCCGGACGCCGAGCTGTCCGCGGGCCACCTTTCCGTCCTTGATGAGCGAGTCCATGACGTCGCGGGCGAGGTTGGTCGGGATGGCGAAGCCGATTCCCTGGTTGCCGCCCGTGCGGCTGAGGATGGCGGTGTTGATGCCGAGCAGGCGTCCCTGCGTGTCGACGAGGGCGCCGCCGGAGTTGCCCGGGTTGATCGCGGCGTCGGTCTGGATGAAGTCCTCGTAGTCCAGGCCGAGGGAGGCGCGGCCCTTGGCGCTGATGATGCCGGTGGTGACGGTCTCGCCGAGGCCGAAGGGATTGCCGACCGCGAGGACGAGGTCGCCGACCTCGGACTGGTCGCTGTTGGCGAAGTCGAGGTGGGGCAGGGAGGAGGCCTTGATCTTCAGGACGGCGAGGTCGGTCTGCGGATCCCGGCCGACGATCTTCGCGGTGTGCTCGGTGCCGTCGTTGAGCTGGACCTTCACCGAGTCGGCGCCGTCGACGACGTGGTTGTTGGTGAGGATGTAGCCGTCCTCGGTCACGACCACGCCGGAACCGATGCCCTGTTGGCGTTGACCGCGCGGCGCGCCCGGGAACGAGTCGCCGAAGAAGCGTCGGAGCATGGGGTCCACGGCTTCGGGCGACATCTCCTGGACCTTGGAGGTGCTGTAGACCTTCACGACGGCCGGGAGGACCTGCTTCACCACCGGGGCGAAGCTTTGTCCGAAGCGCCCGCCGGCGTTCGCGCGGTTGGAGTCTCCCGCCTCCTGGTTCCGGGTGCCGACGGATCGGGTGGAGGTGGGGAGGTTGTCGGTCCGCGCCTTGAGCGCTGGAATGGCGCCGAGGAAGAGCCCGGCGGTGGCGACACCGAGGAAGGGCCAGCGGGCCCAGGAATTGGATTGGGAATTCTTGTTGGAGGTCATGGTCATCGTCCGATCCCCGCGGGAACCATTCCCGGTTCGGGGAAGCGGGCGGACCGTCGTCGCGCCTCCTGTCGGCATCCTTTCGCCGACATTACAGATTTGAAAGGTGGGGAGTGTTGCCCCGGGGCAGACTCAGTCGCGGGGTTCGGGCAGCCAGAGGGAGACGATGGCCGCCGGCAGGAACAAGACCGCGGCGTAGAGCAGGGCCTGCCGGACGTCGCCGACCTTGGTGAAGAGGCCGAAGAAGACGGTGCCGCCGGCGGCGACGAGCCGTCCGAAGTTGTAGCAGAATCCCGCGCCGGTGGTGCGGAGGAGCGTCGGGAAGAGGGGAGGCAGGCACATGGTGAACAGTCCGAAGACCCCTTGGCAGAGGCCGATGACGAAGAACCCGGCGAGCACCGCGTCGTGGGACATGGGGCGTAGGAAGGTCGCTCCCATGGCGATGCCGTAGAGCACGCAGAACAGGACCACCGTGCGCCGGTAGCCATGGCGGCGGGCCACCCAGGCGGCGAGATAGTTCCCGATGATGGATCCGACCATGAGCACGACCAGCGCGACGACCGCGGCGCGGTTCTGTCCGGCGGCGGGCAGGTCACGGACCTCGGGCAGGTCGCGGATGTACTTCTGCTGCCAGAACATGAAGGTCCAGTGGGCGGTGAGGGAAACCCCGCAGATCGCGAGAACGATCCAGGTGGTGGAGGCGACCGGGCTCCGGAACAGGTCCGAGAGGCCTGGTGCCGGCCCGGAGTCCTTCCGGGCGGCGTGCCATTCGTCGGTTTCCGGGACGGCGCGGCGGATCCAGAGGACGATCAACGCGGGGAACACGCCGACGAGGAAGATGTAGCGCGGCTCCGACTGCTCGAAGAGGAAGCCGAAGAAGCAGGCGAGGAGGACCCCCATGTTGACGGCGGTCTGGAGCGTCGCCGCGATCCAGGGCCGCCAGCTTCGGGGCCAGGTTTCGGAAAGCAGCGATGCGCCGACCGCCCATTCCCCGCCGATTCCCAGGGCCGAAAGGAAGCGGAAGGCGAGCAGGTGCCACCATTCCGTCGAGACCGCCGAAAGGCCGGTGAAGCCCGCGTAGCAGAGGATGGTGAGGCACAGGGCACGGCTGCGTCCGAGAAGGTCGCCGATCCTGCCGAAGAACGCTCCGCCCAGGGCCCATCCGACGAGGAATGCCGCATTGATGAGGGCACCCTTCTCGCCGACTTCCTTGTCGGTCCTGGGGAGGCTCAGCAACTGGGCCACGAACGGGGTCGCGACCAGCGTGTAGATGTGCATGTCCAGACCGTCGAACATCCAGCCCAGCCACGCGGCCAGCCCGGACTTCTTCTGCTGGGACGAGAGGTCGGCAATGCGGACGGCTTCGGATTGCGGGGGCATGGCGGGAGGCCAGTCAACCGGACGCGCCGGTCACCCACAAGAGGCATCCTCGTCGCAGTGAGGTCTGGCGGCGGGGACGGCGGCCGGGCATGGTTTCCGGACATGACTTCGACCGCGGCCACGATCCTTTGGGTCTACATCGTCCTCCTGCTCGCGGGCGGACTCGTCGGCTTCCTCAAGGCCGGTTCCAAGGCGTCGCTGATCGCGTCGACGGTCTCGGCGGTGCCGCTGATCCTGGTCGCCTTGGCGATCCTGCCTCCGTTGGTGGCCCACATCGGCTTGGGTGTCCTCGTGGTGGTGTTCATCAAGCGTTACACGAAGACGGGGAAGTTCATGCCGGCCGGGATGCTGGTGGCCCTTTCCGCGGTGACGGATGTGGCGTTGCTGTACCTGCACTTCGCCGCGAGAACCGCCTGATCCCGCCGTGCCGAACACAGGACTTCCGATCTGGCGTCTCCACGCCGACATCGTCGCATCCCTGACCACCGGCAACCGGTTGGTCCTGGTGGCGGCGACAGGCTCCGGCAAGACGACCCAGGTGCCGCAGATGCTGGTGGACGCCGGACTGCTTCCCGAGGGCAAGCGACTGGTGGTGCTCCAGCCCCGTCGCGTCGCCGCCCGATCCGTGGCCGCCCGCGTCGCCTGGGAACGGGACGGCCGCCTGGGCGACGAGGTCGGCTACCAGGTCCGTTTCGAGGACCACATCGGCGACTCGACGCGCATGGCCTTCGTCACCGAGGGCATCCTGCTGCGGTGGCTCCAGTCGGATCCGGAGCTGTCGGACATCGGGATCCTGGTCTTCGACG
>CAIYXO010000308.1 GCA_903930165.1 uncultured Verrucomicrobiota bacterium
AGGAGCTCTCGCCCCTGAACCTTGCGTACGCGCACGTGACCGCCGTGACCGCCCAGGACATCGCCCACGGCGCCACGGCCGGTGTCGGACCCCGCGAACTCCGTTCCAGCTATCGCGGGAACATCGTCACGGCCGGCGGACTCGAACTCGGGTCCGGCAACCAGGCCCTCGCCGAGGGCTGGGCGGACGCCGTGGCCTTCGGGGTGAAGTTCATCGCCAATCCCGATCTCCCGGCGCGCTTCCGTGCCGGGGCCGCGCTCAACGAACCCGACGAGACCACGTTCTACGCCCCCGGCCCCAAGGGCTACACCGACTACACCGCACTCACGCGCTGACCGGGACCGCCGCCAATCCACCGAAACCCACTTCGAAAACATGAGCACCACCAACGAAATCCGCGCCCTCGACCTCACCCAACGCCCTCCGCGCAGCATGCGCGTCCGCCTCGGCGGATACGCGATCCTGCCCCGGGTCCTCGACAAATGCCGTGCCGTCCTCGTCGGCAAGAACGGCGAGTACAAGTTCAACTGCCCGTTGGACCAGCACCTCTTCAACTTCGTCGGCATCGACCCCGAGGCCTTCAAGGCCGAGGTTGCGAAAGGCGCCGGCGACAGCGAGATGCTCGCGTGGGTTCAGGCCAACGCGAAGATCCAGCGGTCGCCGTGGGAGATCCAGCAGTGGAGCACCTACCACGACAACCGGGGACCCGACAGCGATGCCGAGACGCTGGCCTACTTCGCCAACGCGGTGGCCAAGCTGAGCACCACGCGCGAGGACATCCGGGCGTGGGCCGACATGCTCGATCTCGACGACCACGTCAGCTACGGCGGCCAGCCCTGAGCGGAACGACGCGGAAGGGATGGGCACGCCAAGCCGCGAAGCCGCTGAGAAGGCGGGCGAAGACAGGCCGACCCATGAGACGAAACCGCATACCCAACGGTGATCTCTTTTCGTCTCCGGATTCGGCGTCCCGTTTCGCGTCTTGGCGCATTTGCGTGAGGTCGGTCTTTCCTCCTGCTGAAGCGTTCCGGCTGAGCCGGACGCCGGACGGATGGGGCGCCCGATCCCAGGTCGTGGATTCCCATTCCCGTCCGGCGTGGTTTCTGGAACAAGGGACCGGTTGAAGCGCTGGAGCTCCATCTGGGTTTTCGGGGTCGTCGCCATGGCCGCCGCGGCCGCCATGGCCTACTGGTGGCGGCTCCGCTCCGAGAACCGCTACGACACGGAGATCCGGGCCGGCGCCGCGAAGTACGGATTGCCACCGGCGCTGGTGAAGGCGGTGATCTGGAAGGAAAGCCGCTTCAACCCTTCCGCCCGCGGCAAGGCAGGTGAGATCGGCCTCATGCAGATCACCGAGGACGCCGCCCAGGAATGGGCCGACAGCCTGCGCCTGACCCATTACGTCCACGAGCACACCTTGGATCCCGGGACGAACGTCTTTGCGGGCTCCCACTACCTCTCGAAGGTCCTCCGCCGCTACGGCGCGACGGACAACCCGTTGGCCTACGCGTTGGCCGACTACAATGCCGGCCGCGGGAACGTGCTGCGCTGGATGAACTCCACCAACGCCCCGGCGGCGCGCACCAACAGCCGTGTCTTCCTCTCGGCCATGACCTTTCCGGGGACCCGGCAGTACGTGCTTGGGATCCTCGAACGGCGGAACCACTACGAGGGGCAGTTCGCCGAACGGCGGTGATTCGGTCCGAGGCTCCTGGAGGAACCCGTCCCCAAGCCCCGAACGGGGCGGGAGGCGACAGCCCAAGGCAACGCCTTGGGTGATCCCGCGATGGACGGGGTGTCGCAGCCCTGAAGAGGCGCCACAGGAGGTCGCGATCCTCGGGAGCCAAGCCGCCCCGGTCCCGGCCCTTCAGGGCTCGGCATCCCATCCGAAATCCACCTCCCAGGGCGTTGCCCTGGGCTGTCGCCTCCCGCCCCGTCGGGGCTTCGCGGACGCTACGCCAACAGCTTCGACACCACCTCGCCGTGGACGTCGGTGAGCCGGAAGTCGCGGCCCTGGAAGCGGTAGGTCAGCTTCTCGTGGTTGAATCCCAGCAGGTGCAGCATCGTGGCGTGGAAATCGTGGATGTGGA
>CAIYXO010000309.1 GCA_903930165.1 uncultured Verrucomicrobiota bacterium
ACATCGTGGTCAACGGCGTGGAGCTCGGCGGCGGCTCGATCCGGATCCACCAGCCGGACGTCCAGAAGACGATCTTCGAGGAGCAGCTCCAGATACCGCCCGACGAGACCCGGAGCCGCTTCGGCTACATGCTCGACGCCTTCCAGTACGGGGCTCCCCCGCACGGCGGCATCGCCCTCGGTTTCGACCGCCTCTGCGCGATCCTGTGCGGCACGACGAGCATCCGCGACGTGATCGCGTTCCCCAAGACCGCGAAGGGCGTCTGCCTCATGACCGAGAGCCCGAGCCACGTCACCCCGCGCCAGCTGCGCGACCTGCACATCGAGGTGAAGGCGGCCGTGAAGCCTCCCGTCGCACCGGCGCCGACGGCTTCCTGATCGGGTTCCGGTCCGGTTCCAAGACCCGGGGCACGCATCCGTGCGTCCCCGGGCTTTCCGTTTCCCGGGAAGCCTTCCGGCCGCGACCTCAGAACCGGCCGGTCAACGCCACCCGGAAGGAAACCGGTTCGACCGGATGGAAATGGCGGTCGTTGTAGCCGCCGTCGTCGGGCCCCGCCACCTCGCCCGGCAGGCGCGACGGATAGAAGTACGTGATGTCGTCGTCGCGACGGTCCAGCAGGTTGAAGACGTCCGCGCTCAACGTCCAACGGCTGCCGAAGCGGTATCCGACCTGGGCGTTCAGCAGCATCGTCGCCCGCGAGCGTTCGGAGCCGTCCTCAACCAGCGCCCTGGGCCCGAACTGGCGGAGGCGCAGGCTCGCGAAGAAGCCCGGCATCGCGGCGGGTTCGTGCACCGAGACTCCCGCCGCGAGCACCGTCGCCACGCTGCCCGGGATGCGGTCGCCGGCGGGATCCTCGTCCCGGAAGCGGGCCTGGGACACGCTGAGGTCCGCGTCCAAGGTCAACCACTTCAACGGCGTCCAGTAGTTCGCGAACTCCAGCCCGAACCTCCGGCTCGGCCGGCTCGCCTCGGTCGCACCGGCGTCCCCCACGAAGAGCAGCTCCGAATCGATATCGAGCCACCACAGGGACACCGTGGATTGCAGCCCTGGCGCCGCCACGGTGCGGACGCCCACCTCCGCCCCCGTGGTGCGCACCAGCAGGTCCGCGGGCGTGACCGCCGTCCCCGAGGCAGGATCGACCCGGGTCGTGGCACCGCGACCGTCGTTGCTGTGGAATCCGAGTCCTCCCCCGAGGTACAGCTCGGTCTCGGCCCAGGGCCCAAAGACCACGCTGCCGCGCGGACTCGCGATCGCCGCCTCGCGGTTGCCGCTGTTCACCGCCTGATCCGAGGTGTTGTCCACCCCGTACACGTCCGCCCGGATCCCGGCGGTCGTGCGGAGCCAGTCGTTCCATCGCGTCCGGTTCTCCGCCCACGGCGCCACAGAGGACTCGGTCAGGCGATCCTCACGGGTCGTCGACGGAATCGGATTCCCCGAATGGTCCCGCTTGGTCACACGCTGGCGGCCGACGGTCGAGAACAGCCCGTTCTCGATGAAGTCGCTGCGCACCTGGAGGCCGAAGGTGGTCTCGGAATCCGGTTCGCCCAGTCCATGGATCCACGTGTGCGCGGCCTTGGCCCCGACGATGG
>CAIYXO010000310.1 GCA_903930165.1 uncultured Verrucomicrobiota bacterium
CGACAGCCATCCCGCATGAAATCCTGCCCGCTGACGCTTCCGCTCCTGCTGCTTGCCGTTCCGCTTGCCGGTTCCGAGGTGGTGTTGCGGATTCCGCGGCCCGTCTCCTTCGAGGTCTCCGATCCTCCGGCGATGACGGCCGACGGTTGGGTTGAGGCCCTTCCCAATGGGGAGGTTTCACCGTGGTGGTTCGGCGGGGCGGTGGTCCTGCAGACCTCCCCGGGAAAAGACGCCGAGTCCTGGCTCCGAGGCCGAATCGAGGCGGGTTGGAAGGTGCGTTCCGTACGGTCCGACCTGGCGGTTGTGGAGATGGGCGATCCGTTGCGGGCGCTGCGCACCGCCGAGTTGTGGGGGCGTCTTCCTGAAGTCCTTGCGGCAGTTCCGGAGTCCCGACAACCGGCCGGCGCGGGTGACGCCTTCGCCGCGGCTCCCGGCGACACCTTCTTCCCGGCGCGATTCGCCAACGTCGCCGGCCAATGGTACCTCGAGAACCGGGATCCGGCGGACGGCAGAAGCCTCGGCATCGACATCAATGTCCGGGCCGCCTGGCCCTGGAGCCGCGGCGAAGGGGTGACGGTGGCAGTGGCCGACGTCGGCATCGAACTCGCCCATCCGGAACTGCAGCCGGCCTTGGCGGGCGCTCCGCACCGCAACTTCGCCGTGCCTGCGTCTTCGGCCGATCCGCTCCAGGGCGGCGCCACGGGAGCCCACGGCACGTCCATCGCCGGGCTCATCGCGGCCACTCCCGGCAACGGGGTCGGAATGTCCGGCGCGGCACCCGGGGCGAAGGTGGCCTCTTGGGTGGTGTTCGACGCCCGCGGCCGGCTCGTCTCCGATACCGTGTTGTCGACGGTGTATCGCCATGCCGACGGTGTGGTCGGAGTACAAAACCACAGTTGGGGCACAGGCGGCGACGTCCCTGCGGGTCCTGGGGTCCTGGAGGCGGCGGCTCTCGACTCGTCGCTGGACGAGGGTCGTGGCGGACTCGGCGCGGTCCATGTGCGGATCGCAGGCAACCGGCGCACCTTTGGGGGGAACGCCAACGACGACGCCTGGGGCAACGACCCAAGAGCCATCCAGGTCGCCGCGGTCCGCCGTGACGGACGGGTCGCCTCGTACAGCAATCCCGGGGCATCGATCCTGGTTTCCGCGCCCAGTGGCGACGACGACACCGGTGGTTTGTTCACGACCGACCTCACCGGCTTCGCAGGGGCCAACCTGCTCGGCTTCCTCCCGCCGTTCGAGAACCTCGGGGACTTCCGCTTCAATTCGCTCGGAATGACCGGCACCTCGGCGGCGGCCCCGCTGGTGTCGTCGACGGTGGCCCTGATGCTTTCCGCCCGGCCCGGGCTTTCTTCCCGGGACGTCCGCACGATCCTGGCGCTGACCGCGGTCCAATGGGATCCGGCGGATCCGGGGCTGTCCACCAACGCGGCTGGACTCCGCTTCAGCCACAACAGCGGTTTCGGCGTCGTCGACGCCGGCGAGGCGGTCCGTTTGGCCTTGGCGTGGAGAAGCCTCGGACCGGCGACGCGTGTCGAGGTGGCCTCGACCGCGGTCCAGGCCGTCGAGGACGACACGCTCCGGGTTGAGGTTCAGGCGGAGGGATTGCCTGTGGGGTTGGAGCGGATCCGCAGTCTCCCGGGAAGCGGGGCGCATCCGGATCGGCCGACCGAGTGGGTCCGCATGGTGGACCTGGGATGGTCGGAGACCGCGGCCGGCATCGACCTGGCGGGTGCCGGGGCCCTGGTCGAACGCGGTGGGACC
>CAIYXO010000311.1 GCA_903930165.1 uncultured Verrucomicrobiota bacterium
CCGTGCCGCCGTACAGGGCGTCGCCGATCAGGGGCCATCCCCGATGGGCGGCATGCACGCGGATCTGGTGCGTGCGTCCGGTCTTCGGCCTCGCCTCCAGTTCGGTGAAGCCCGGCGTCCGCCGCACCACCTCGAACGCCGTCTCCGCCGCGTCCATGCCGACGGCCCAAGGCCGGGCCACCTGGTGGTCGCCGTTGCGGACGACCGCCGCTGTCTCGACACAGCGTTCGACCTCGACCCTCCGGTCCGTGCGGAGCCGGTAGACCTTCTCCACGAGGTGTTCCTCGAACTGCCGAGCGAGCGAACGGTTCGCCTGCGGGGACTTCCCGAAGACGAGGAGTCCTGAGGTGTCCTTGTCGAGCCGGTGGAGGATCGCGAGGTCGGCCCAGCGCGGTTCACGGTGCTTCAGCCATTCGTGGATGCCCTCGCCGGCGTGCGGGGCCGGCGCGTGGGTGTTCCATCCCGGCGGCTTGTCCACCACCAGCAGGTGTTCGTCCTCGAACACCACGCAGGGCGGGAGGAGCGTGGCGCGGTACGGCTGGGGCGGGATGTTCTCCGAGGGGGGATTCAGGTGAACTCCCACTTGCCCGCCGCGATCGCGTAGGCGCTGCACAGGGCGTTGGTGATGGCGTGCGCGGTCATCGAATCCCCGAGCCGCTTGTGGCGGATCACCAGGAACTGGTAGGCCGCGCCGCAGAGGATGCCCTGCACCCATTGGCCCGGGTGGACGATTCCGAAGGCGACGCTGGTGATCAGGAACGCCCGGAGGTTCCAGAGTCCGATGGGCAGCCCGAGGAAGTCCGGGCTCGCGACGAAGCGGTGGAAGAAGGACCGGTAGAAGACCTCCTCGATCATCGGCACGACGATCGAGCGTCCCAGCACGCGGACGGCGAGCACCGTGTAGCCGAGCGCGGCGTTGTCGCCGAAGAAGACCAGCGGGTTCCAGGGCGCCTCGGGTTTCGGGGGCTCGACGGGCTTGCCGGAGAAACGGGCGCTGATGGTGTCGATGAGGGTTCCGAGGGCGGGGATCCGGCCGTCGAGTCCGATCCAAAGGGCCGCGATCAGGACGCCGACCACGACGGCCTCCCAGCTGATCGCCCAGCGGAGTTCGGCGAGACGGGGCCGGAAGTGCCAGATCAGGGCGGCGCCGGCGAGGGTCTTGAGGACGTAGACCCAGTAGGCAGACGCTTCGGTGGCGGCTCCCGCGAAGCCGCCGATCAGGAGGAAGGCGGCGAAGGGAAGCACCCGGGGCACCTCGGGAAGTTCCCATAGCGACGGCTTGGCGGCGGGTGTGGGATCGGACATGGCGGCCAAATACTGGTCGGAGAGGGGGCTGGGCAAGCGAGGAATTGGGGAACGTCGGGGAACGTCCGGTAGCCTCCTTGCGGTATCAGGCCCGGTGCCCCATCGCCCCTTCAACTCTTCAACTCTTCAACCACGCTGGCCCTCACGCCATCCCCTGCGCACGGAACCAGTCGACCGCGTCGGACAGCGCCTGGCGCGGGGGAGTCTGGGGCAGCCCCAGCTCGCGGACGGCTTTCGTCGGATCGAACCACATCTTGTAGGCGGCCATGCGCACGCCGGCGATGGGGGCCTTCGGCGGTTTGCCGGTGAATTTCGCGATGACCTCGTCCACCTGCGCCGCGGTCCAGGCGACGCCGTAGGGGACGCGGAAGCGCGGGGCCGGGATGCCGGTGATCTCGGCGAGGACGTCGAGGGCCTGCTTCATCGTCCAGTTGCCGTCCTGGTGGCCCAGGATGTAGCGCTGGCCGATCCGGCCCTTCTCGGCGGCGAGGATGTGGCCTTCGCAGACGTCGCGCACATGGACCCAGTTGAGGCCGGTGTCCAGGTAGGCCGGCATCGCGCGGCGCAGGAAGTCGACGATGACCTTGCCCGTCGGGGTCGGCTTCACGTCCCGCGGCCCGATCGGGGCGCTGGGGTTGACGACCACGACCGGCAGGCCCTTCGCCGCCAGCTCCCGGGCCACCACCTCGGCCCGCCACTTGGAGAGCTTGTAGGGGTTCGACATCTGGGATTCCGCCACGGGCGTGGATTCGTCGGTGGGCCGGACCGTGCCGTCCGTGCCGGGCTTCGGCAGTCCGATGCAGCCCACCGTGCTGGTGTAGACGATGCGCGAACAGCCGGCCTGGTGGGCGGCCTGAAGGACGTTCCGTGTCCCGTCGACGTTGGCCCGGAACATCGGGGCGTAGTCCGGAAGCCACAGCGCGTAGCTCGCCGCGACGTGGAAGCACCAGTCGCAACCCCGCATCGCGCGGGCGAGGGAATCCACGGGATCGGTCAGGTCCCCGGCGACGGCCTCGTGGTCGGCGCCGACGAGTCCCCGGAGGTCCGCGCCGGGACGGAGGAGCGTCCGGACGCGGTGACCCCGCGCGTTCAAGGCGTGGACCAAGTTGGCGCCGACGAATCCCGAGGCGCCCGTGACGAAGCAGAGCATGCGGAGGATGTGGCGTCGGAGGTTCTCCCGACGCGGATCGCGCCGGGAAGACGCCGTCGGGTCACTTGGCCCGGAAGTCGATCACGAACACGTCCGCGACCAGAGGCCCGACCAGCTTGCCGAACTCCTTGTGGTCGGGATGGACGAGGTAGTCGTCGCGGTCCTTCTCGGACTCGAAGGTCAGGATCCAGCCGTGGGTGCATCCCTTGTTGAGACCTTCCGGGCTGTTGTTGGTGCCGGCCTCGAGCGACACGATCTGCGGGATCTTGGGCTTCAGGGCGCGGAAGGCGTCCTCGACCTTCTTGATGTCCTCCTTCGAGGCGGATTCCTTGAACTTGAAGGCGACGACGTGGCGGATCGATCCCTTCTGCTTCTTGGTGGTGGCGGCCATGGCGGGGAGAGTCAACGCGAGCGCGAGCGCCGCGGCGAGGATGAGGAAGCGTTTCATGGAGGGCGGACGGGCGGCGACAGGCTAGGAACCTCCGCCGCCGTCGGACAAGCCCGGAACGGCGCGATGGGTCGGACAATTTCCGTCCGGTCAATCCCAACCCCAGACTAGGCGCGCCGTGGACGGATGCCGACAGTCCAACTCCGAAAGGCGTCGACCTTCGGGGCATCGGGTGTTCCGGGGGCAGGCGATCGGGAATCCATGAACGAGCTCTACACGCAGGAACCCACCACGGCG
>CAIYXO010000312.1 GCA_903930165.1 uncultured Verrucomicrobiota bacterium
CGGAGGGCATCGAGGCGCTCAAGGAAGTGGCCGGCTCCCTGGATTCGGTCGTCGCCCAGATGATCGGCGGGATCCAATCCGGCATGGGATATCTTGGGGCTCCCAATCTCCCCGAGCTGCGGTCCAGGGCCCGTTACATCCGGGTCAGCCCGGCAGGTCAGCGTGAGGCGTCGCCCCATGACGTGATCGAGGTGAAGACCGGACCCGCCAGCGTCGAGAAATCCTGATCCACGACGGCTTGCTCCGGCGCAACCGGATCCGGCCGGTGGAGCGAACCAGGGTCCCACGCCAAAACGCATCGTCGCAGCCCGTTGTCGCTGGGCGTCGGATATCGGATGTCGGGTGTGGGTGGCCCGTACTGTCTGGACGAAAAAGGGACCGAGGTGCGATCGCGATCATCACCCAAAGCGTTTCCCCTTCGCGGCTTCGCGCTTTGGCGTGAGCCTTACCATCCGGATGGATCCGCCTCAGAAACGGAACGCCTCGTTGGTCTTCCCGCATTGTGGGCAACGGCTGCGCTCCACCGCGCCGTCGTCCGTGTACACCGAGGTGCAGCGGACGCACCGGAAGACCCGGTCCTGGGACACGTCGGCGCCGATGCGTCGTCGACGGAATTCCCCGAGGATCGAGAAGGCTCCCACGACGGCGACGACCAGGGTCATCCAAAGGCTGGTGAGGGCGATGACGTCCATGGCTGGCGCTAGCGGGATGGCGGCGGCGCGGCGGAAGGCGCGGCAGGTCCCTGGACCGGGGCTGTTGCGGCGCTCACCGGATGCAGGGTCACCAGGCCCCAGACCAATGATTCCGGAGCGAGGAGGTCCGCGCCGTTCCTTCCGGGCCGTGGTTGGAACCGGGCCTCCCGCACGGCGGCGAGTGCCACGGCATCCGCTTCCCTGGAGCCCGAGGACAAGGCGGTCCTGGCCGCCACGACGATGCCCGCGCGGTTGACCGCGAATTCGATGCGGGTGGGATGGGGGGAATCCTGCCCCGTCCAATTCGGGGCCTCGATGCCATGGAGCGGAGCCCCGATCGAGGGTGGGATCGACAGTTCGACCAGCCCCCGGGTGGAGGCGATCCGCGTTGCGGGCGCCCGGGATTCCGGGGCCGGCGGATCGTTGCGGAAAGCGGGCTCCGGTCGCGGAAGGCGGGGAACCTGGCCCAGGCGGGATCCGTCAGTCCCGACCCCAAGGAACCCCGGGGCATCGCGTCGACCGGAGATTTCGTATTCCACCTTGGGAAGCGCGCGGGATGCGTCCGCCGCGAATCCGGACCGTTCAGGAAGGGCGAACAGCGTCGGCTGCGCGGCGAATCCGGAAAGGAGGTCGGGGGCGGCCGGGGACCATCCCAATCGGATTGCCGGACCGACCTCGGAGAGCGCGGGAGCGGGGATGCGTGCTGCGAAAACCCACGCTCCGAGCAGATGGACGCTCACGGCGGCCGCGGCCACCGACAGCCATTTCGAGCGGTCCCACTGTTCCGGATCGGACTTCACGGGGAGGGGGAACCGGGTGCGGTGCCCAGGAGGATCTCGGTGAGACCGGCCTCACGGGCGAGGTCGCCGAGCTCGGTGAGACGGCCGTGGCGCACACGTCGGTCGGCCTCGAGATACAGGCGCCTGGGGCCTCGCGGGCCGGCGCTGCGGGCGGCAAGCCGGTCCCGGAGGAGGGCGAGATTCGGAAAGACCTGGTTCTCGAAGTAGCATTGCTCGTTGGCATCCACGGCCACCACGAGGTAGGGGACCCCGTCCCACGTCGGTTTCCGGGCGCCGCCGGGCGGCAGGTCGATCCGGGTCCCGGTCGGAAGGATCAGATGGCCTCCGGCCACGATGAGGAACAGCAGTAGGAACAGGACGCTGAGGTGGGGGGCGAGGTCGAATTGGCCCCGGAGTGGAAGCAGGTTCCTCTGGAAGTTGGCCATGGCTCGGACGACGGGGTGCGGGATGTCAGTTGGCCCGGACCGGGGCGGGGGTGGAGTCCGGCGCGGAGGCCACCATCTTCACCGCCTCCTTGGAGGCCCGATCCATGTCGTGCACCACGGACTTCACCCGGCTGACCAGGTAGTTGTAGGCGGTGTAGCACACCACGGCGATGGCGATGCCGAGACCCGCGGAATAGAGAGCCTGCCACACACCCGCGAACAGGTCGATCGGGGTCGCGAAGCCGCTCCCGGTCTGGAGCCTGCGGAATGTGCCGCCGATGCCGCTGAGCGTCCCGAGCAGGCCGACCAGCGGGGCAATCTGGGCAAGCGTGGCGAGGACGGTCAGGTGCGACTCCAGGCGGGGAACCTCCACAAGACCCACCTCCTGGATCGATTCCTCGATGCGTTCGCGTCCCGCGTCGCGGTTGAGGATCGCGGCCTTCACGATGCGGGATACCGGTCCCGGGGTGGCGTCGCAGATGGAGACCGCCTCGATCACGTTGTCCCGGCGGAGCACGTTCTTCACACCGGCGAGGAACTGGGCGGAATCGATCTGGACCCGGTGGTAGTACAGCAGGCGTTCGACGATCACCGACACCGCGATGCCGGCGAGGACCAGGAGCAGCCAGAAGAGAAGGCCAAGACCCGGCGCCTCCGCCGGCCCGGCGGCGGAGGATCCCGCCGCGGGTCCGTTGGTCGGATCCGTGGCCGCCAGCAAGGCAGGAATCAGCATGGCGGCGAGTATGGAATCAGCCCGCCCGCCGGGGCAATGACCACTTGGCCGGCCGGGGCCTCAGCGGTTCTGGTCCGCGAAGATGCGGGCCTCCTGCTCGGTGATCTTGCCGTCCCGGTCGGTGTCGGCGGCACGGACCGCTTCGTTGAACGCGGAGTTGGGGCCGGTGACCGTCTTCACCTCGTGGTCGAACACGACCGGGATGTGGAACTCGGTGCGCGTCTCGTTGCCGGAGCGGACCTTGCGACGGCGCTCCAGGGCCTCGTAGAAGTTCCGGGCCGCCGAATCGTTCTCGAACGAGATCGGCAGACGATCGACATCGCGGTAGACCGTCTCGTGGTGGCTGATGCATCCGGCCACGGTGAGGGCGGAAAGGGCGGCCAATGTGATGGGGAGTCGTGACTTCACGTTCATTCGGTTGTCCAGCACACCCTCGACCGGCGGAAAGTTTCAGGGAAGTCCGCGAATTCGAACGGCGATCCCGGCAACTTCGACGCGCCCGCGGCTTGAACATCTCGCATCCTCGCCGAGTCTTGGGGCTGCGCATGATCCCGACCCCGTTCGACAGCAATCCCAGGACCCGCCTGGTCTACGGCCCAGGGACCTTGGAGCGGGTGGGCGCCCTGGCGAAGGAACTGGGCGCGACACGGGCCCTGGTGGTGACCGACCGCGGCATCGTGGCCGCGGGCCATGTGGCCCGGGCGACGACGTCGCTGGAGGCCTCGGGGGTGGCGGTCGTGCTTTATGAGGCGGTTCGCGAGAACCCGACCACGTTGGACGTCTCCCGGTGCGTTGAGGTGGCCCGGGCCGGACGGGTCGACCTCCTGGTGGGACTTGGGGGCGGCAGTTCCATGGACACGGCCAAGGGGGCCAACTTCATCCTGACCAACGGCGGGGAAATGAAGGACTACCACGGAGTGGGGAAGGCCATGCGACCGATGCTACCGCTGATCGCCATCCCGACAACGGCGGGAACGGGCAGCGAATGCCAGAGCGCGGCCCTGATCGCGGACGAGGCGACCCATGTGAAGATGGCCTGCCTGGATCCGAAGGCGGCGGCGCGCGTGGCCTTGCTGGACCCGGAGTTGACGGTGTCCCAACCACGGAGGGTAACTGCGTTGACCGGCACCGACGCCCTCGTCCATGCGGTGGAGTCCGCGGTGACGACCCGGCGCACTCCCTGGTCGCTGATGTACTCGCGGGAGGCGTTCCGTCTCTGCGCCGGTGCGTTGGAAGTCGTGCTCACGGAACCCTCGAATCTCGAGGCCCGTGGCCGGATGTTGCTCGGCGCCGCCTTGGCGGGCATCGCCATCGAGAACTCGATGCTGGGTGCCGCACATGCGGCGGCGAATCCGCTGACGGCGAGGTTCGGAGTGGTCCATGGTGCGGCCGTGGGGCTGCTCTTGCCGGCGGTGATCCGGTTCAACGCGGGGGTCGAGTCGGTCCGTTCCGGCTACCGCGAACTCGCCCTCGCCGCAGGCCTGGTCTCCGTCGCCGATCCGGATGCGACCGCCGTCGACCGGCTTGTCGCGCACCTGGAACACCTGCGCCGGGTGGCCGGCATCCCGGCCACGCTGTCCGAGGCCGGTGTCGACCCCGCCCTCGTTCCCGTCCTGGCCGAGGACGCGGCCCGGCAGTGGACCGGCGGATTCAATCCTCGCCCCGTGGATGCCGCCTCGTTCGAGGCGCTCTACCGGTCGGTCGGATAGGCATTCCGCCACCTCGGGCGATTTCAGGCTTTCCTTGTCCGGCTCAGACGCTAATGGGGACGGGACATCCCGACCCATGAACCTCCTCCAATCCTCCAAACGTCGGAACGGATTCACGCTCATCGAGCTCCTGGTGGTGATCGCGATCATCGCCATCCTCGCGGGCATGCTGCTGCCGGCCCTGGGCCGGGCCCGGATGAAGGCGACCGGCGCCAACTGCGTGAGCAACCTCCGGCAGCTCCTGCTCGGGTGGAACATGTATTCCACCGACAACCAGGACTACCTGATGCCGACCCAGCTCCAGGTCGGAAACACCACGATCGACCATCCGGGTGGTGGCTACTGGCGCGGCCCGACTCCCGGGATCGCGGCGGGCATCACCCAGGCTGAGGCCCTGCGGCGCGTCTTTGCCGGGATGAGCAACGCCCCCTTGCAGAAGTACTGCCCGACCTACCAGGTCTACCACTGTCCCGGCGATACCCGGATCAAGCTCCGTCCTGGCAGCGGATGGGCGTTCGACAGCTATTCGAAGGCGAACGGCATGGCGGGTGTCGCGTGGGACTCGGCGACCCCGTTCAAGAAGGAGGCGCAGATCGAAAACGCCTCCGAGTCCATGGTCTTCGTCGAGGAAGCCGATCCGCGCGGTTCCAATCTCGGGACCTGGGTCATCAACGTCCAGCCCCCAGGCTGGGTCGATCCGTTCTCCATCTTCCACGGCCAGGTCAGCACCGTGGGCTTCCAGGACGGCCACGCGGAGAGCCACAAGTGGATCGACGCCGCGACCATCAAGGCGGCGAA
>CAIYXO010000313.1 GCA_903930165.1 uncultured Verrucomicrobiota bacterium
CGGCTCCGAGGCCGCCGGAGGCCGTCAATGGCTTCGCCGCTCCCTCGCGGTGACCCAGGTCGCTCTCGCCCTGGTCCTGCTCATCGCCTCTGCCCTTTGCATCCGCAGTTTCGCCGCCGCCAAGCGGGTCCCGCTCGGCATCGATCCGGACCACGTCTGGATCGCGGCGTTCCACCTGGATTCCCACGGGCTCGACGGCGCCGCGGCCACCCGCTTCGCCCGATCCGTCCGGGAGGAACTGCAAGGGCACCCCGCCGTGGAAAGCGTCGGCTTCGCCGAAACCCTGCCGCTGGGATTCGAGGACGGGGCCAGCGGATCCATCGAGGTTCCCGGAAACCCGAATCCCAAGGGCGAGGGCCGATCGGCCTTCCTCAACCGCGTGGGTCCCGGCTACTTCGCCACGCTCAGGATTCCCATCCTGGAAGGACGCGACTTCGACGACCGCGACGATTCCAAGGCGCCCCAACGGATCATCCTCAACCGGACCGCGGCCGAACTGCTCTTCCCGGGCCGCAGCCCGTTGGGACTCCGCTGCGCCATCTGGGGACGCACCTGCGAGATCGTCGGCGTCGCCGAGGCCGGCAAATACCGCTCGTTGGGGGAGTCCCCGCGTCTCCAAGTCTGGGTGCCCCAGGCCCAGTGGAACGAGACCGACCTGGTGGCCCTGATCCGGATGCGGGGGGAACCCGAGCTGGGAGCCGGACTGCTGACCGCGACGCTGAAGAAGGTCGCCCCGGAGGTGAATCCCTACGCCATGCAGACCCTGGAACAGTACATTTCTCCGGCGTTCCTGGTCCCCAGGACGGCCGCCGTGCTGCTGACGTTGCTGGGGCTCGTCGCGCTGACCCTCGCCCTGCTGGGGATCTACGGACTGATGTCCTTCCTGGTCAACCGACGCACCCGTGAGATCGGGATCCGCATGGCGCTCGGCGCCGGTCGAGGCGAAGTCCTCGTCATGATCCTCCGGCACGGACTGACCCTCGCCGGAATCGGGCTGTTGGCCGGAATGCTGGGGGCGCTGGGCGTGACCCGTCTTCTCCGCGGGTTCATCCTGGGAGTCGAACCGTGGGACCCATTCACCTTCCTCGCCGCAGCCCTGGTCCTGGCCGCAGCGGCTGCCGGCGCCACCTGGATTCCGGCCCGCCGGGCTGCCCGGGTCGATCCCATGGTCGCACTCCGCGCGGACTGACCCGCAATTGCGCAAGCTGCGGCCGATGACGCGGCGGGGCCCCGGGCCTCCCCGGGCTTCCGGGCTTCCGGAAAGTCGCCGCGAAGAGCGCGGTCGGAATCCGGAGGGGACCTCCGCCCCGATGTTCCCGCCCGAGAAAATCCTCCCGACCCCAACCTTTCCGCACGACTCTCTCCGGCGCATGGCGTTGCTGTTCGCACTCCATTTCGCCGTCACCTGGGTGTTGGTCGGGTTGATCTGGACGATCCAGGTCGTCCACTACCCCCTGTTCGCCGAGGTGGGTCCCGATCGTTTCCGGAACTACCACGAACGGCACATGACCCTTGTGGGCCGGCTGGTGGTTCCGCTGATGCTCGCGGAGGCCGGCAGCGCCGTTGCACTGCTCCTCCTCGGTGAACGCACGATCCCCTTCGTGTTGAGCCTCGCCGGTTTGGCCGTGGTCTGGGGTTCCACCGGTCTCTTCCAGGTGCCCCTGCACCTGAGGCTTTCCCAAGGCCACGATGCCGCCGCCATCCGAAGGCTGGTCGTCACGAACCTCTGGCGAACCGCCGGATGGACCCTTCGCGGGGTTTGCCTTTCGGCGCTGCTCTTCTCCCGCGTGAGTCCGGCTCCGTCCTCGCCCGCTTCCCCACCGACGTCGGAATCCCAAAGGGTGACCGCCGACCGCTGACCGGGAGGACGGATCGTCAACCTCGTGGCCCGCGGAAATTCCGTGGCCGCGTCCGGCCCGGCCCTGCTATCCCCTCCCTTCCGGTCCATGACCATCGAGACGCTTCATTTCGAGAACGCACGCGCCGCGCTCCAACTGCTCGGGGGCGACGAACGCAACCTCCATTCCCTCGAGAAGGAACTGGGCGTCAAGGCGGCCTCCCGCGACGGATGGATCCGGCTCGAGGGCGAGGCCGAGGACGTCGAGCGCGGCAAGCGGCTCTTCGAACTGCTGGGCGCCGCGCAGAAGGACGGATCGCCGATCAAGTCCCGCGACTTCCACCATGCCCTGCACGTGGTGAAGCACGACGGCGCGGCGGCCCTGGAGGCGCTGTTCCACCAGAAGATCAGCACCTCGACGAAGAAGGCGACCATCACGCCCAAGACGGTCGGGCAACGCCGTTACGTGGAGGCGATCCGCGACCACGACATCACCTTCGGCATCGGCCCCGCCGGAACCGGCAAGACCTACCTCGCGATGGCCATGGCGGTGAACGCCCTGAAGGACGCCAAGGTGGGACGCATCATCCTCACCCGTCCCGCCGTCGAGGCCGGCGAGGCCCTCGGGTTCCTGCCGGGCGACCTCTACCAGAAGCTCGATCCGTATCTGCGCCCGCTCCACGACGCCCTGCACGACATGATGCCGGCGGAGGAGATCCAGAAGAACATGGAGCGCGGCGTGATCGAGATCGCCCCGCTGGCCTACATGCGCGGACGGACCCTCAACCAGTCGTTCATCGTCCTCGACGAGGCCCAGAACACGACCGCCGAACAGATGCTGATGTTCCTCACCCGGCTCGGCTTCGGATCGAAGGCGGTGGTCACCGGCGATCCGACGCAGATCGACCTGCCGTCGAGCAAGCGGAGCGGCCTTGTCGAGGCCGAACGCGCCCTCCAGGGCGTGGAAGGCATCTCGCTCGTGCGCTTCGAGAAGCGCGACGTCGTGCGGCATCCTCTGGTCCAGCGCATCGTCCAGGCCTACGAGCGCCATCGCGGGACGAACCAGCAGGCCTGATCGGAACGATGCGGAACGGGTAGGAGACGAGCTCACGAGGCACAGCATGTCGCGGTAGCGTCATGGAGTGCGCGAGTCCGCTCGCGCTTTTGGAGATCGACACGGATTCCCACCGACGCCCACGGACGGCTGCAAAGCCAACCGTCCGGATCCGGGAGTCCGGCTGAGCCGATTCACA
>CAIYXO010000314.1 GCA_903930165.1 uncultured Verrucomicrobiota bacterium
GCTTCGGCGGCGTCCTGGCGGATGAGATGGGCCTCGGGAAGACGCTCCAGGTGCTCGCCCACCTGCAGGCCCTGCGCCTAGGAGCCGCAGGCGCCGGAAGGCCCACCCTCGTCGTCTGCCCCACCTCGCTGGTCACCAATTGGGCCGCCGAGGCCGCCCGCTTCACCCCCTCGCTCCGCGTGCTGGTGCTTTCCGGTCCCCAACGACGGAAGGACTTCCCCCGGATCACGGATCACGACCTTGTCCTCACCAGCTACGCCCTGGTCCGCCGCGATGCGGACGAGTACCGGGGACACGCGTTCGACACGGTCATCCTCGACGAGGCCCAGCACATCAAGAACCGCGACACCCGCAACGCCAAGGCGGTGAAGTCCATCCGGTCCGACCACCGCCTGATCCTCAGCGGCACCCCGCTCGAGAACTCGGTCCTCGACCTGTGGAGCCTGTTCGACTTCCTCATGCCGGGATACCTCGGGAGCGCGGACGACTTCAGGGACCGCTACGAGATCCCCATCACCAAGGAGCGCGACAAGGCGTCGATGGCCCGTCTCGGGCGACGCATCCGCCCCTTCCTCCTGCGACGACTGAAGCGGGATGTCGCACCGGAACTGCCCGCCCGGCTCGAGCACGTCTCCTACTGCGAACTCACCCCGGCCCAGGCGGGCGTGTACGCGCAGGTCCTCTCCGCGACGCGGAAGCAGGTGGACGACGCGGTCGGTGCGCAGGGCCTTGCCAAGAGCCGTATGGTGGTCCTGACCGCGCTCCTGCGCCTGCGTCAGGTCTGCTGCGACCTCCGCCTGCTGGAATCGAAGGAGGCCCCGCCGGAGAAGGACCCCGAGGAATCGGGCAAGTTCCAGCTCTTCGGCGAGCTGCTCGACGAGATCCTGGACGGTGGACACCGGGTGCTGGTGTTCAGCCAGTTCACCCGGATGCTGGCGCTGCTGCGGGAGGAACTGGACCGGCGGGAAGTCGGCCACTGCTACCTCGACGGTTCCACCGTGGACCGGGCCGGGGAGGTCCGGCGCTTCCAGGAGCCTTCAGGCCCACCGGTGTTCCTGATCTCGCTGAAGGCGGGCGGCGTGGGCCTCAACCTGACCGGCGCAGACACCGTGGTGCACTTCGATCCCTGGTGGAACCCGGCGGTCGAGGACCAAGCCACCGACCGCGCGCACCGGATCGGCCAGACGCGGGTGGTGACCAGCTACAAGCTCATCACCCGGGGCACCGTGGAGGAGAAGATCCTCGCCCTGCAGCGGAAGAAGCGGGACGTCATCGCCTCCACCCTGACCGGCGAGGAGGCGTTCACCGAGGCGTTGAGCTGGGAGGAGATCCGCGACCTCCTGAGTTGATCCGCACAGGGAAGAGCGGCCTCCGGGTCGTGATCCGACCTCAGGGCGTCGGCATGCCCTCAGGAGCCGCCTCCTCAAGGTCGGAAAGGAAGGCCCGGGCCGACTCCAACTCCTCCGTCGGAACACGAACCTTAAAGGCGATGTCCGCCCCGCCGATGGAGAAGTGTCCGGCGGTGTCGAGATCCAACGGGTGGAAGCCCGCGTTCCTCAAGGCCATGACGCAGAGGTCGGCCTCGATGGCGGTTCTCGCGGTCCGGATCACGGAAAAGAGGTTCTCCGACATGATCGAAACGTTAGACATTCGTCGAATGGGCGCCATTGGAATTCCAATGCGACGGGAACGTGACGCAATCCGCGTTGGGCCAGCACCAGTTCCGGTGTGTTCCGGATCGGCCCGGGGACGCTCGACTTCGGTATTCCCGATCGCCGTGGTCCATTCCTGGCCGGCGCCCATTCGGCCCGGAAAGCCTATCCCGCGGCGGCGTTGAGGAGCTTCCGGTCGGAGTGAACTAATGCAAAAGCCCCGTATTTTAAGATATATTGATGATTCAGGTCGCTTGACCCACAACGGGTCCAATCTAGGATGACACGCGACCTGCAACCCGCGCCGCAGAAGATGGCTTAATCTTCCGCCCGCGGGTTTTTCAGCGGCATAAGACGATTTTTTCAAATGAGCACAGCAGCCACACCCAGCTCATCGCCCCAGATCTCGAAGATCTCCGAGGCGGTGATTCGCATCGCCGGCAATTCCCAGGACGGCATCCAGGCCATCGGCGGCTTCCTCGCCCGCCTGGCCGGCCGTTCCGAGCAGGAGGTCATGACCTTCATGACCATCCCGTCCACGATCTCGGGCGGTCCCTCGATCTTCCAGGTCCGCATCGGATCCGGGGAGGTCCTTTCCTCCGGCGACGAGGCGGATCTGCTCCTGGCCTTCTACGACCACAGCTACCTCGCCCATCTCGGATCCCTGAAGAAGGGCGGCATCGTCCTCTACGATTCCGACCACCTGAAGGCCGAGGACATCCCCGCGGAGAACCTCACCAAGTACCGCCACGTGGGCGTTCCGATCTCTTCGTTGACCATCGAGGCCATCGGCGGCACCGGCCGCGACAAGGGCAAGAACGTCTTCGCCTTGGGACTCCTGGCCAAGATGTTCGACCTGAACGTGCCCAAGCTGCACAAGCTGTTGACCGAGCGCTTCACCGGCAAGGACCCGAAGATCCTCGAGACCGCGCTCAACGCCTTCAACTACGGCTACAACTACACGCTGGCGACCGCGCCGGAGTTGTTCCAGTTCCAGCCGGGCGAGAACGTCGGCCTTTCCCAGGTGGTCATGAGCGGCAACGAGGCCCTCGCCTACGGCCTGATCGCCGCGGGCGTCCGGTTCGGCGCCGGCTACCCGATCACCCCTTGGTCCGACATCATGGAGCTTCTCCGCCGCGAACTGCCCAAGTACGGCGGCCAGTTCCAGCAGTGCGAGGACGAGATCGCCTCCGTCTCCATGGCCATTGGGGCCAGCTGGTCCGGCGGCGTGGCGGTCACCGGCTCCTCCGGTCCCGGCATCGCCCTCAAGACCGAGGCCATCGGCTGGGCGGTGATGGCGGAAATGCCCCTGATCGTGGTCGACGTCATGCGCGGCGGCCCCTCCACCGGCATGCCGACCAACATCGAGCAGTCGGACATCAACATCGCCGTCCATGGCGGCCATGGCGACTGCCCCCGCGTGGTGATCGCCCCGGCGAACGTCGAGGACTGCTTCTACACCGCGATCGAGGCCGTGAACATCGCCCGCAAGTACAGCACCCCGGTGTTCATCCTCTCCGACCAGGGAATCGCGACCCGCATCGAGGCGTTCAAGGAACCCGACCTCAAGGCGCTGGTCCAGGACATCTCCCCGGATCTCACGGCGGTCACCGACCACAAGCCCTACGACCTGTCCGCCCCGGACGGCGTCACGCGCCACATCGCGCCCGGAACCCGGGTCGCGAGCGGCAAGTACCCCGTGGTCACCGGACTGGAGCACGACGAGATGGGTCATCCCACGGGCTCCGGCAAGACGCACATGCAGATGATCGCCAAGCGCCGCAGCAAGCTGAAGAAGCTGGCCAGCGAATTCCCGGCGCCCAAGTTCTACGGCCCCGCGGAAGGGCAGATCCTGCTCGTCAGCTGGGGTTCCTCCCAGGGTCCCGTCCAGGAGGCCGTCAAGCAAGGGCGGGCCCAGGGTCATGCCATCTCGGCGCTGCACGTCCGCTACATCAATCCGCTGCCGCCCGGCCTCGCGGATCTCTTCGCCGGCTTCCGCCACGTGTTCGTGGTCGAGCTCAACGACGGCGGCTACTCCGGCGTCGGCCAGATGGGCGCCCTGATCCGGAGCCAGATCCCCGACGCCAAGATCCGTGGCATCACCAAGGTCGACGGCCTGACCTGGAAGGTCCGGGAAATCCTCAACGCCGCCCTCGAGCTGGCCAAGTAAACCGAACTTCAATTCTCCGCCGCACAGACCATGAGCGAAATCGCCATCCTCAACCTCCCCACGTCCCGGGGAGCCAACACGAACACCACCCCGGTCATCCCGCTGACCGAGGCGGACCGCAAGCCGCTCACCAAGAAGGAGATCTCGGCCGACCACCCGACGTGGTGCCCCGGCTGCGGCGACTTCTCGGTGCTCGCCCTCTACTTCAAGCTGATCGAGAAGCGCAGGATGCACCATGAGAAGGTCACCACCGTGGCCGGCATCGGTTGCTCCTCCCGCTTCCCGTACTTCGTCCAGGCCCATGGCGCGCACTTCATCCATGGACGCGCCCTGCCCTTCGCCACCGGCGTCTCGCTGAACCGCCCCGACCTGCACGTCTTCGTGTTCGGCGGCGACGGCGACGCGTTCTCGATCGGCGGCAACCACTTCACGCACACCGCCCGCAAGAACGTAAAGCTGACCTACGTGGTCATGGACAACAGCGTCTACGGTCTCACCAAGAACCAGACCTCGCCGACCTCGCCGATCGGCTTCAAGTCCAAGACCGACATCTGGGGCGCCAAGGACCGTCCGATCAACCCCCTGAAGCAGGCGATCGCCGCCGGGGCCACCTTCGTGGCCCGGACCTCCCACACGAATCCGAACCACGTCCTCCAGACCATGGAGGCCGCCATGGACCACGACGGATTCAGCTTCATCCAGTGCCTCAGCGAGTGCGTCGAGTTCTACCCCGGCGCCTTCGACAACTCGAATCCCCGCAAGGGTGGCAAGTTCGACCTCGTCCCGGCAGACCACGACGTCACCGACGAGTACGCCGCCTACAAGCTCGCCGAGGACCTCCGCCCAGGCCTGTTCGGCGTGTTCTACAAGAACGCGCGTCCGACCAAGAACGCCAACGAGGCCGCGATCATCGCCGACCTCCAGGGCAAGCACGCCGGCCTCGAGCCGTGGCAGATCCTGAAGAAGAACTTCGACCGGATGAAGTAGGCCTCCGCCCGCCTCAGACGTCTCCCAGAAGGGCCCCGGCACTCCGCCGGGGCCCTTTTCCATTCGAACCCCGGAGGCCCGGGACGGCTTGCAACGCCGGCTCGGCAGGCCACCGTTTGGCCACAGCATGAGCGCCGAACGTCCCGGACCGGAGACCCTCACCGCCGTCTTCGCCAGCCTCCGCCGGGTGGTCCGCGGCGGCGATCGCCCCCTCCGACACCTGCTCGCCGCCCTCTGCTCGGGAGGTCACATCCTGCTCGAGGACAATCCCGGCACCGGCAAGACCACCCTCGCCAAGTGTCTCGCCCGTTCCCTCGACGCGCGTTTCCGCCGACTCCAGTTCACACCGGACCTCCTTCCGTCCGACATCCTCGGACTCTCCGTCTTCCGCCCCAAGGAACAGGAGTTCCAGTTCCTGCCCGGGCCGGTCTTCACCGAGGTGCTGCTCGCCGACGAGATCAACCGCGCCTCGCCGCGGACCCAGTCGGCCCTGCTGGAGGCGATGGCCGAGTCGCAGGTCACCGTGGACGGCAACGCCCGCGCGCTTCCCGAACTCTTCTTCGTCATCGCCACCCAGAACCCGGTGGAGTTCCGCGGGACGTATCCGCTGCCGGAGGCCCAGATGGACCGGTTCGCCGTGCAGCTCCGCCTGGGCTACCTCGACCTCGCCGACGAAGTGGCCCTGCTCGACGCCCAGCAGCACCGGCATCCGCTGGAATCGGTCACGCCCTGTGCCACCGTCCAATACCTGCTCGACGCCCGGAGACAGGCCGCCGGCGTCCGCATCGGCGACGAGCTGAAACGCTACCTGGTCACTCTCTGCGCCGGAACCCGCGCCATGCCCGGGGTACAGCTCGGGGCGAGTCCGCGGGCGTCCATCACGCTGATGAAGTGCGCGCAGGCCCTCGCGTTGCTCGACGGATCGGACTTCGTCACCCCGGACCACATCCTCGAACTGGCCGTGCCGGTGATCGCCCACCGGTTGAGCCTCGATCCGCAGGCCCGCTTCGGCGGCCTCACCGCGGCCTCGGCCGTCGAGGACCTGCTGCTCAAGACCCCGGTGCCGGCCTGAACCGCGCACCCCTTCCGCCAACCCGGCCATGTTCCGACTGCTCCACCGCGGATATCGCACCACCTCGGCGCTCGCCGAGTGGAGCCGACGCCGGGTGACGGCCGGCGGCTGGGCGGCCTTCGCCTTGGCCTGCCTGGTGGTCGGCGGAGGCAGCAGCCTCGAGCAGTCGATCGGCAGCCGTGTCGGATTGATGCTGGCCGCGTTGGGAGCGATCGCGGTGGCCAGCCTGCCGTTCTTCCGCGGACGTTTCTCCGCCACCCGTTCCCTGCCCCGATGCGTCTCGGTCGGCGAACCGGTCCGCTATCCCGTGCACGTGTGGAACCACTCCCGGCGCCGGCTCGCCGGGCTCGAGCTCATCGAGCTCCCGGCGGACACACGCCTGGGCCTCGCCGAGTTCAAGGCCCGCATGAAGCCCACCCGTCGCACCGGCCACTTCCGCGTCTCCAGGAACCGGCCGCTCGGCAGGGCCGCCCGTTTCGCGAACGTCCCCCTTCCGACGCTGGCCCCCGGGGAATCCGCCACCGCCACCGTCGAGATGACCCCGCTGCGCCGTGGCGTCCTGCGGCTCGACGGCCTGCTGCTCTCCCGGACCGACCCGTTCGGTCTGCTGCGTTCCGTGGTCCGCCTCCCGCTCCAGGACCGCGTGGTGGTCCTGCCCCGACGACATCCGGTGCCGGCCATCCGGATGCCCGGCACGCCGCATCCGCAGACCCTCGGGG
The DNA here is from genome assembly GCA_903930165.1 of uncultured Verrucomicrobiota bacterium. Classification (GTDB taxonomy): domain Bacteria; phylum Verrucomicrobiota; class Verrucomicrobiia; order Limisphaerales; family UBA9464; genus SXXZ01. The sequence continues at coordinate 6,601 of CAIYXO010000314.1, forward strand.
CCGCCCTCACCTCCCGCCCCGGCGATTCCGACGAGTTCCTCGGCCTCCGCGACTACCGTCCCGGCGACCCGCTCCGACGGATCCACTGGCGCGCCTGGGCCCGCACCGGCCAGCCCATCACCCGTGAATACCAGGAGGAGCAGTTCACCCGGCACGCCCTGGTGCTGGACACCTTCAGCGATCCCGACAACTCCGAGGCCTTCGAGGAGGCCGTCAGCATCGCCGCCTCCTTCGCCGCCCAGGA
>CAIYXO010000315.1 GCA_903930165.1 uncultured Verrucomicrobiota bacterium
CCGAGCCATGGGCGAGTTCGGCGCCGTCTCCGTGGTGAGCGGCCACATCACCGGGGTCACCGACACCCTTCCCCTCCGCATCGACAAGCTGCACCAGGAGTACCAGTCCGCCGCCGCCTTCGCCGCCGCCAGCGTCCTGGCCCTGCTGGCCTTGGCCACACTCGCGGTGAAGTCCTGGCTCGAGCACCGCCAGAACGCCCTCCTAGCCGTGGGCCAGACCGAGGAATCCCCAGCCGATGAGCATTGAACTGCGCAACGTTTCGAAGAGGTTCGGCGACGTGGTCGCCGTGGACGACGTGTCGTTCACGGTCCGTGACGGCGAACTTGTAGCCCTCCTCGGCCCCAGCGGCGGCGGAAAGACCACGGTCCTGCGCATGATCGCGGGCCTCGAGGTGCAGACCTCCGGCGACGTCCTGATCCGCGGCGAACGGGTCAACGGCATCCCCGTGCAGAAGCGCAACATCGGCTTCGTCTTCCAGAGCTACGCGCTCTTCAAGACGATGAGCGTGCACGACAACATCGCCTTCGGCCTGAAGATCCGGAAGTGGTCGCGCGAGGACATCGAGAAGCGTGTCGGCGAACTGATCGGCCTCTTCGGTCTAGAAGGCCTTGGGCGCCGGCTGCCGCACCAGCTCTCCGGCGGACAACGCCAGCGCGTGGCGATCGCACGGGCCCTCGCCCCGAAACCGGACGTCCTCCTGCTCGACGAACCGTTCGGCGCCGTGGACGCCAAGATCCGCCAGGAGCTCCGCGAATGGCTGGTCCGCCTGCACGAGGAACTCCATGTCACCACCGTCTTCGTCACCCACGACCAGGAGGAGGCGATGGAGGTCAGCAACCGGATCGTCATCTTCAGCCGCGGGCGCCTGGAACAGATCGGGACTCCCCGTGAGGTCTACGAAGAGCCCCGCAACGAGTTCGTGGCCCGGTTCATCGGCGTGATGAACGTCCTCGAACTGAAGGTCGACGGCGGAGTGGCCCGCCTCAACGAGCTGACCTTCCCCTCCCACGGCGTGGCCGACGGACAGACGCTTCGGATCGGGTTCCGTCCCTACGCGGTCCAGATCTCACGCGTGGCGACGGAGTACCCGTACACCGCGGTCATCCGTCACGTCTTCTTCCTCGGCGTGCTCCTGCGCCTCGAACTGGAGACCGCTTCCGGTCTCACCCTGCGCACGCGCATCACCAAGGACGAATACGTCCGACAGGGACTGGCGCAGGGACAGACGGTGAGCTTCCAGATCCGAGAGTACCGGGTCCTCTCGGCCGGCGGCGACGTCCTCGCCTCCGAGGTCTCCGCGGTCCACGTGGCGCCGAGCTTCGCCGAAGGCATCTGATCGGGGTCAGGGTTCCCCGAAGACAAGCAGACCGTCCGGACCCATCGGAAGCTCCACCACCTCGACCACCGCGGTGATGGGCACCGGTCCATACACGTGGGGGAACAGCTCCTGGCCGCCCCGGGTGTTCTCGCGGACCACCGGCACCGCCAACGCGGAATCGTCCACCGTCAGGAGGAGCATGTCGCCGCGTCCCTTGTAGTAGCGGTCCGCGGTGTTCCGGACCTGATGAAGCTCCGAGAAATGGATGAAGCCCTCGGCGACGAGGTCCGGAGAACGGAACTCGCCGCTCCGAAGCGCCTCCCTCCAGTGGTCCGGCTCTGCGATCCGGTAGATCATGTCTGGGACGACGGTCTCATCAGGATGCCGGCTGTCCAGACGTGGATGGCGGCCGGCATCCGGCCCCTTGGAACGATCCACCGCCCCCGGGACGGCATGTCGGCGCGGGACGCGGTGCCGGATCGGAACCGATTCGCACTTTCCTGTTGCCTAAAACGTTTCAGTCAACGGCATTGGACCCATGCGCAATCAGGGACAGCGGCTGGTCCGGGGCACGGATGTGGCCCGTGCGGCGGGGGTTTCGGTGGCCACGGTCTCCCTGGTGCTGAACGACCGCCGCAACGTCGTCCTCTCCGAACGGACCCGGGATCGGGTCCGCGAGGCGGCCCGGCGGCTTGGCTATCTGCCGAACCGCGTCGCCCAAAGCCTCATCCAGGGACGGACCCGCACCGTCGGAGTCCTGCTTCCTTCACTGGCCAGCTCCTTCGTGGCCCGCATCGCGGACGGCATCGAGACCGCGGCGGCGGCGGCGGGCCTGGGTCTCCTGCTGGCGAATTCACGCCACGATCCGGAGTCCGAGGACCGCCAGCTCGGCATCCTCCTGGGACAACGGGTCGAGGGAGTCGTCCTCGTGGCCGGCGAAGGCACGGTCTCCACCCTCGGGAAACGACTGGAGCGCCTGCAGCAGTCCGCGACCCCGTTCGTCGTCGTCGACGACGAAACCCATGGCCACCGGGGCGACTGCGTCGTCAGCGACGACCGGCAGGGCATGGACCTGGCCGTCGCCCACCTGGCCTCGCTGGGGCATCGGCGGATCGCCCACCTGGGCGCCGGCAGCATCACCAGCTCGGCCCTGGCTCGGCTTGACGGATACCGTGCCGCGATGGCCCGTCTGCGGTTGCGGGTCGACCGCGACTGGATCGAGGGAGACGCATTCCGGTCGGCCGATCCGGCCGCGTCGCTGATGCGGCTCCTCCGCGCACGGCGGCCTCCCACGGCGGTCGTGGCGGCCAACGACCGACACCTAGCGGAGGCACTGCCCACCCTTCGCGCCGCGGGCATCGGCGTCCCCGGGGACCTTTCCCTCGTCGGCTACGCCAACTACGACTTCGCCTCCTACCTGGATCTCACCAGCGTGGAACAGGATCCCGAGGTCATCGGAGCCAAGGCCTTCGGGCAGCTTCTCTCCAGGATCACGGACGGCCCGTCCAAGCCGGCGCGGATCCGCGTGCCGGTCCGGCTGATCGTGCGTTCCTCCACCCAGGCGGCCTTCTTCCGTTCATGACCCCCCTCAAAACGCTCATCGCGATCGTCGCTTCCGCCGTTCTGCTCACGGGACCAGCCCGAGCCGCGGACTTCAACTATGCCGAGGCGCTCCAGAAGTCCCTCTACTTCTACGAGGCCCAGCAGTCGGGAAGGCTTTCGCCGAACAACCGGGTCGCCTGGCGGGGGGATTCCTGCCTCGAGGACGGACGTGACATCGGTCGTGACCTCTCCGGCGGATGGTTCGACGCCGGAGACCATTGGACCGCGAACCTGACGATGGGATTCGCGGCGATGACCCTCGCATGGAGCGCCGTGGAGTCCCCCGAGGCCTGGCGGCGCAGCGGGCAGATGGAGGTGTTGCTCGAGTCGCTGGTGCACGTGAACGGCTACTTCCTCCGATGCGTCCTGAATCCCGAATGCCGGAATCCGGCCCTGGACCTGGAGGTCGCCATCGGATGCGGCGGGCGCGAGGGAGTCGAGACGCCGAACGTCCATGCCATGTGGGGTCCGGCGGAGACGGCCCACCTCCTGACGAAACGCCCGACCTTCCTCCTGAACCGAAAGGTGCCCGGCGGCGACATCCCGGCGGCGATGGCCGCGGCGATGGCGGCGGGCGCGATGGTGATCCGCGACCATGGCGACGCGCTCCGGAAGAGGCCGGGGTTCCACGGCTTCCAGCCCGCGGAGTTCGCTTCCCGGCTGCTGGACCACGCCGCGAAGCTGACCGAGTTCGCCCAAGCCAACGCCGGGCCCGTCCTCAAGCCCGGCTTGCCGGAAGCGGAGAAGGCGGAGATCGCCAAACGTCGACGCCTGGCGCTCAGGTCCGACGGAAAAGTGGTCGAGACCGGGTATCGGGCGGACCCCTTCGACAAGATCGTCGCGGCCGCCTCGTGGCTGGCACGGGCCGAGGCAAAGGGCACCCGCGGATCCGAAGGCCGATGGCTCGGCATCGCCCTGGGGGTCTACACGAACGAATACCAACTCGAGGAGAACCGGGACTGGTGGAAGGACTACGGAGCCGGGAACTTCGGGAAACTGGCCGCATACAACCTGATGCGGCTGCTGCCCGAGGACCCGCGTTTCCACGAGGAGCTCCAGTTGTACTGCACCCGGTTCTGCAGTTACCGGAGCACACCCGGGGGACTCAGGCTCCGGGAATGGCATGCGCACGAGTACGGCAGCCTCCGGCATGCGAACAACGCGGCCACGATCGCCCTCCACTACAGCGACCATGTCGGCAACGCGCCAACGATCCCGGGCAACACCTGGTGGAAGGAAGGGCGGTCCAACGCGGCGCTGCGCGATCTCTACCGAAGCATCGGAAGGAAGCAGGTGGACTATGCGCTCGGGGAGAATCCCTACGGACGCAGCTACCTCGTCGGCTTCGGCCGGAATCCCTTCGACCACGTGCACCACCGCGGAGCCTACGGCGCCTGGGCCGGCTTCGACCACTTCATCCCGGGCAAGGCCGACGACCGGGGCACCAACCGCCATGTCCTCTTCGGTGCCCTCGTCGCCGGTCCGGACCACAACGACGTCTTCCTGTGCGGTCCGACGAAGAGACTGTGGGGCCCGGTCCCCGCGGGCGGAGACGGCTTCCTCTACCGGTTCCCAGGCCGCGAGAAGTCCGTGCCCAAGGACGGGTATCAGTGGAGTCCAGACGATGCGCCGGTGCAGGACGTGATGGATTCCCAGTTCAACGAGGTGGCCCTCGACTACAACGCCGGCATCACGGCTTCCTTCGCATGGCTGGTCGGTCACGGCCTCGGAAAGGGCGAACCGCTTCCGGAGTCCGGCTTCCCGCCGCGCCCCGTCCGTGTCCTGGGCGACGACCTCCGGTCGACCGACCGTGAGCTGTTCCTCTCCGGGCGAAGGGGGCCGACCGCCGCCGAAGGCGAGACCTGGGACCTGCGACTCCACAACCGCACCCGTTGGCCGGCGAAGGTCCTCGACCAGGTGACGGTGGAACTGCCGCTGTCCGGACTCCGCCCACCCTCGGACACCGATCCCGTCGTCGAATGGGACGCGAAGAAGGACCTGAAGGCGGTCGTGCAGGTCGATCGGAAGACGACACCGCACAAGGTCCGAATCTCCTTTGGAGGCCTGCTCCTCCATCCGGGAAATGCCGAATCCTCCTCTTTCCGCTTCCGGCTTCGTTGGCCGGACACAACGGGCGTTTCCGTTGCGGGTCCCGGGCTCCCGACCGGCACCGAAGAGGCGCTGATCCCGGAAGCCGCGATCACCGCTGAGGAACAGCGGTCGGCTCGCCGACAGCCAAGAGGCGAAATGCCTTGAACCGAATGTCGGAAACAAGGCTGCCAACTCAGCCCTTCCGCGGCGGCGGAGGCGGCTTGGCGAGGAACTCCTCGGTATCCTTGGCGGCCTTGGTCGGCGTTCCGGGCTTGGTCAGGAAGCCGAGGTCGCGGAACCAGTCGATGAACCGGTCCTGCCACTTCCCCAAC
>CAIYXO010000316.1 GCA_903930165.1 uncultured Verrucomicrobiota bacterium
ACCGCTCGCGTTCCGCCGCGCCGAGCTGCTTCGAATCGTTCAGGTCGCGGAACTCGGGCGGAATGCCTTCACGGACCCATCCCACCGGCAACACCACCGCCGCGGCCACGACTGGCCCGGCGAGCGGCCCCCGTCCCGCCTCGTCCACGCCCGCCAGGGGACCTGAGACGAAGGTGAGACACTCGCGTTCGTGGAGAAACCGGTCGATGAGCGGGCCGCGCGGCATCGCTGCCGACTCTCCACCCGGAAAGGCAGGAGGGTCAAAGCAGGACCCCGGCGGCAAGGCCGGCTCATTCCGCGGTGCCACGGCGCTGTAACGGATCCCAGTAGAGCGCGTTCCGGAACTGGTTCGGACCGCCTTTGATCGGGTCGTCGGGCGGATTGATGTTCGCGCTGCGCCGCGTCTCGGCGTGGCCGTCGTTGAACATGACGTTTCCGCGCCGTCCATGGCGGTTGTCGTCGATGCCCTCGTAGGTGTTTCCGCGGCCGGGCGTCATCCCGGAGCTGGGCCACCAGAGGCTGCTGCTCCAGGTGAGATCAGGCTTGGGCATGGTGTCTCCGATAACGAGGTTCTGCGCCGGACTGACGATGGAGGACCGCTTGAACCATTTGGTCGTGCTGAGGCCCGCCGCCTCGTGGGACTCGTACGGATGCACGCCGAGGAAGAAGGCGTTGTAGCCGTAGCCCACCAGATGGCTGTCGAACTTCCACGACCAGGTGACGCCGTTGTCCTTCCGGGGCCCCTTCAGCGACCCGCAGCGGAAGTAGTTCGAATTGCCCTTGGCGTAGCCCACGATCGCGGTTCCCCACCAGTTGGTCCGCGAGGGCGGCTCGTCGGCCGTGGTCAGGTTCCCGTTCCGATGTCCCGGGAAGACGTCGCGGTTGTCGTCGGTGTAGAACTGCATGAAGAGCCCGATCTGCTTCAGGTTGTTCATGCAGGCGATGGTTTCGGCCTTCGCCTTCGCCTTCCCCAGCGCCGGCAGGAGCATTCCGGCCAGGATGGCGATGATGGCGATCACCACCAGCAGCTCGATCAGGGTGAAGGCACGCGGGGGAACTCGGTGGAGGCGGGGCTTCATGGTCGCGTCAATGGGAGGGATCCACGGGAATGGAATCGGGCCCCGGCGGAATGTCGATCCCGGTTTGGCCGACGCCGGAAGAATTTCGCTCGCCGGGAAGGCGGCGGTCCGACTTTTCTCGTCGGCACCAAGACGCGTTCCTGCGCCGCACCGTCCATGAATCCCTACGCCACGCTCGTCCACGACTACGCCCGATCCTTCCGCGAAGGCCGCTCCCTCCCGTTCGGCGGGGTCGCCCCGGTGACCCGTCCTCCGCTCGCACCGGACGCCCCGAAGGCCCTCATCTTCTCCCCGCATCCCGACGACGAATGCATCGTCGGCGGGCTCGCGTTGCGGCTTCGCATCGAGTCCGGGTGGAACATCGTCAACGTCGCGGTCACCCAGGGCAGCAATCGGGCCCGGCAGGCCGGACGCCTGGAGGAACTGGAGCAGGCGTGCGGCTACATCGGGTTTGGCATCACCCAGACCGCCCCGAACGGCCTCGAGAAGGTCACGCCGAAATGCAGGGCCGAGGAACCGGCCGTCTGGGCCCCGATGGTCCAGCGCATCGCCGCGATCCTCGCCGCCGAGAAGCCCGCCGCGATCTTCGTCCCGCACGAGCACGACTGGAACGGCACCCACATCGGCACCCATTTCCTGGTGCAGGACGCCCTGGCCACGCTGGGCCCGGAGTTCCGGACCGTGCTGGTCGACACCGAGTATTGGGGTCAGATGACCCGGCCCAACCTGATGGTCGAGCTGGGGGAAGATCATGTCACCCAACTCGTCACCGCCCTCTCCTTCCACGCCGGCGAGGTCAGCCGCAATCCCTTCCACCTGCTGCTTCCGGCATGGATGCAGGACAACGTCCGCCGGGGCAGCGAACTGGTCGGGGGCCAGGGTGGCGCCGCGCCGCAGTATGGGTTCGCCACGCTGTATCGCATTCGCGCCTGGAAGGATGGCGGGATCCACGAGGTGCAGGCCGGAGGACGCAACCTCGGCCTGGGCGAGGCGGCCGGAAGCCTTTTCACGTCCTGACACGGACTTGTCCCGCGACACGCTTCGGCCATCGTCGACCATGATCGAGTCCCGTTATGAACACCTGCGTTCGCTCCTTCGCGGATACGGGAGCTGTGTCGTCGCCTATTCCGGCGGCGTCGACTCGGTGTTCCTCGCCGCGGTCGCGCACGAGGTGCTCGGCGACCGGATGGTGGCCGCCATCGCCGATTCCCCGAGCCTTCCGCGGCGTGAGCTGAAGGAGGCGGTGGAGATCGCCGGAAGCCATGGCATCCCGCTGCGGGTGGTCGGGACCGCGGAGTTCCAGGACGACCGCTACCTCGCGAACCCCACCGACCGCTGCTACTTCTGCAAGCACGCGCTCTTCACCGAGCTAGAGCCGCTGGCCCGTTCGCTGGGATTCGCGACCATCGCCTACGGGGAGAACGCGAGCGACGTCGGCGACCACCGGCCCGGGGCCCGGGCCGCCGGCGAGTTCCAGGTACGGGCGCCGCTCAAGGAGGCTGGGCTCACCAAGGCCGAGATCCGCACCCTCAGCGCCCGCCTCGGCCTACCCACGGCGGACAAACCCCAGCTCGCCTGCCTCAGTTCCCGGATACCGACCGGCGAGCCGGTGACTCCGGCGAAGCTGCGGATGGTCGAGGACGCCGAATACCTTCTCCGCGACCTCGGATTCCATGACGTCCGGGTCCGGCATCACGAGCTGGGCGGCACGCTCGGTGGCCACCTCGCACGCATCGAGGTCGGCACCTCGGAATTCCCGCGCCTGCTGGAAACTGGGGTCCGCGATCGCATCGACACCGGGATGCGCGCCGCCGGGTACGGCCAGGTGACACTTGACCTCGCCGGCTACCGCCGCGGATCCAACAACGGCACCGGAACAGCGGCACCGATCCGGTTCCAGGCTCTGCCTACGACCGAGTCGTCGCGGTGACCGAGTCGTCCTCCCATCGACTTCCTGCTCCGTCGGTCGCGACGCCGCATCGCCGAAAGACCACCGGCACAGAGCCTTGAATCGACGCCGGAATCGCTCTCGATTCCGGCCCCGTTTCGGCATGGCCGAGCGCGGCGATTCAGGTCACGGAATTATCACCAAGTTATTCACAATTGGGCTTGTGCCGGAATCGACGGCGACGCATGACTCGAACCGTGCTTGCCACCGCGTTGGATTCCTCCGCTGCGGACCTCAAGAAGGCCGCGAAAACGCCACGCAGAACCCGGCCAGAAGCACCACCTCCGGAGAGTCCGGGAGACCCGACCGCGACCCGGGTCAAAAACTACGTCCT
>CAIYXO010000317.1 GCA_903930165.1 uncultured Verrucomicrobiota bacterium
GGAGAAGTTCGTGCGGATCCGGCCCCATGTCCCGTTCATGCCTCCGAGCCGGGAGGGGACGGTGGTGTTCCCCGGGTTCGACGGCGGCGCGGAATGGGGCGGCGCCGCGGCCGATCCGGACGGCATCCTCTACGTCAACGCCAACGAGATGCCGTGGATCCTGACGTTGGTGGAGACGAAGCGTCCGGAGGCCGGTGCCCCGGCCGACGGGGCTGCGATCTACACGCAGATCTGCGCCGCCTGCCATGGCGTGGACCGGGTCGGCAACACCGCGCAGAACGTGCCGTCGCTGGTCGGGGTGGGCGCCCGGCGCACCCGTGAGGAGATCCTCGCGTTGCTGAAGACCGGCAAGGGCGTGATGCCTTCGTTCGACTTCCTGACCGAGGCCCAGCGGGGTTCGGTGGTGGACCATCTCTTCGGCGTGGCGTCGGCGTCTTCGGGCGTCGCGCCGGCCGGGTCCCGCGGGGAGTTGGGAGGCGAGGACGTGCTGGGCCGGATCCCGTTCACGCACACCGGCTACAACCGCTGGTTGGACACGAACGGCTATCCGGCGGTGAAGCCGCCGTGGGGCACGTTGAATGCGATCGACCTGAACACCGGCGAGTACCGCTGGCGTGTGCCGTTGGGCGAGTACCCGGAGCTGACGGCGCGGGGCTTGCCGAAGACCGGCACCGAGAACTACGGCGGACCGGTGGTGACGGCGGGCGGGCTGGTGTTCATCGCGGCGAGCCGGGACGAACACATCCGGGCCTTCGACCGGCGGACCGGACGGGAACTCTGGAAGGCGCCGTTGCCCGCGGCGGGATTCGCCACGCCGGCGACCTATTCGGTTCGCGGACGCCAGTTCGTCGTGATCGCCTGCGGCGGCGGGAAGATCGGCCGGAAGAGCGGGGACGCCTATGTCGCCTTCGCACTGCCGGAATAGCCGCGCCACGCGCCGACTCGTCCGGGCCTTCACCCTCGTCGAGTTGCTGGTCGTCGTCGCGATCGTCGCCGTGCTGGCCTCGTTGCTTCTCCCGACCTTGGCCCGTGCGAAGGGCGCAGCGGGCAAGTCGCGTTGCCTCTCCAACCTGAGACAGCAGGGACTCGCCTGGGCGCTCTACCTCGGCGATGGCTCCGGTCGCTTTCCGGACCGTCGCGACCTCAAGACGAACCAGCCGGGCGGCTACCGTCCTTGGAGCGGATGGCCTTCCTCCAGCGATCCGCGGTCGGGCTGGGCCTGGGTGGTGTTGCGCGGGCATCTGGACGAGGCCCGGGCCTTCCGATGCCCGGCCGTGGAATCGGGATCGTTGGCGCGCGTGGATGCCGTGGTCCAGACCGCGCTCCGCGAAGGCGTCGACGGGGGCGAAGCCCGGACCCACCACTGGATGTGGCGGTTCGACCGGTTCGAGGACCCGGTGCCCGACGACAACTTCTGGGGCCGCACCGTGGAGGGGGCGGTGGAGGCGTTGCGCCGGGCGGACAATCCGGTCGCCGGAAGACCGGACGGAGCTTCCTCGGTGGAGCTGGCGGTCGATCCCTACTTCCCCTCCACGATTCCGTCGGTGCCGTCGGAACTCCGTGGGATGTCGTCGCATGTCGGCGGACGCAACCGCCTGATGCTCGACGGGCATGTGGAACACCTGCGGGATCCGAGGACGCGTTGAAGCGTCGCGGATGGCCCTGTGTGTCCGTGTCCTTCCCTGTCGTCCTCCCGGATCCCCGCGGGAAGTTTGAACATCCCGCCTCCGGCGGACTCGGAGTGGGTGAAACTTTTCGCGATCCATCGGGTGATGGGAGGCGTCTATGAGAGTGAGAATGAATCGGATGCCGTTGCTGAATCGTCGTGGTCCCTTGGCGGAGGCCTTGGTCCGCGAGCGGAAGTCCGAGCGGATTGAATTCGCGGTCTACGCGGTCGTCGGAGCCAGCGTGCTGCTGGCGGTGGCGATGCATCTGGCGGCCCCGGGAGTCCTCGGGGGACCAGCGTCGGATTCGGTCGCCATGGCCGGTCGGCCTTCCGAAGTCATCGGTTTGCAGTCATAGGTTTGGCGTGGCGCCCCGTTTGGCGACACGTCGTGTGGGCAACGCCCTTCCCCGGTTAGTGGGTTTCCGGGGAAGGGCCTTTCCATTTCCACCGGCGACGCCTTCCCGCGTTTCCTGCGCACGGCTCAATCGCGTCGAGGGACTGCGGGGCGGAGATCACGCCGACGACGGGCCGCGGACCACGGACGACCGACAACCGCCCCTCAGCCTTCGTCTTCGGAATCCGATTCGCCACCGGCGGCGACGCCGTATTCCTTCAGCTTGTTGCGCATCGTGCGGATGCTGATGCCGAGGTGCTTCGCGGCGTGGGTGCGGTTGCCCTTGCAGAGGTCCAGGGCGTGGAGGATCGCCTGCTTCTCGAGTTGGTCGAGCGGCACGATCTGTTCCGGGGCGGCGGCGGAGACGGCGGCCTGGGACGGGCCGCTGCCGGAGGACGGCGCCCCCGTTGCCGCTGTGGTGTTGGCGGCGGCGGCGGTGAACTGGTGGAAGCCGAGGTGGGCCGAGCCGAGGTCCTCGCCGTCGGGGCAGAGGATCACGGCCCGTTCGATGACGTTCTGGAGTTCGCGGACGTTTCCGGGCCAGTCGTGGCTCATGAGGGCGGCGCGGCAGCCCGGGGAGATGCCGTTGACCCGGACGCCGTGCTTGCGGACGAAGCGCTGCACGAACTGCTCCGAGAGGAAGAGGATGTCTTCCCGGCGTTCGCGGAGGGGCGGTACGAGGATCGGGACGACGTTGAGCCGGAAGAAGAGGTCCTGGCGGAACTCCTTGCGGGCGACGCTTTCCTCGAGGTTGCGGTTGGTGGTGGCGATGACGCGGACGTCGACCTTGATGGTGCGGTTGCCGCCGACCCGTTCCAGTTCGCGTTCCTGGAGCACGCGCAGCAGCTTGGCCTGGACCTGGGGCGAGACCTCGCTGATCTCGTCGAGGAGGATGGTTCCGCCGTGGGCGAGCTCGAAGCGGCCCTCACGCTTGTTGAGGGCACCGGTGAAGGCGCCCTTCTCGTGGCCGAATAACTCGCTCTCGATGAGGTTCTCCGGGATCGCGGCGCAGTTGACCTTGATGAAGGGGGCGTTGGCGCGCGGGCTTTCGCGGTAGATGGCGCGGGAGACCAGCTCCTTGCCGGTGCCGCTCTCGCCCTGGACCAGCACCGTGGCCTGGGTGCGCGCCACCTTGCGGATCAGGTCCCGCAACGCCTGCATCGCGGGGCTCCTGCCCAGGAGCTCGTAGCCGGTCTCCTCCGCCTCCTCGTGGCTGAGGTAGTGGTTCACCTTCACCAGCTGGGTGAAGTCCTCGGCCTTCTTCAGCGTGATGTCGATCTGGTCGCTGGAGAACGGCTTGATCAGGTAGTCGAAGGCGCCGTCCCGCATGCAGGCGACCGCGGACTCGACCGAGGCGTGGCCGGTCATGATCACCACCAGCGGCTTCACCGGGCGGTTCTGCAGCTCGCGCAGCAGGTCCGTGCCCTCGCCGTCCGGCAGGCGGACGTCGACGAACATCAGGTCCCAGTTGTCCTTGGCGAGGTAGTCCTGGGCGGCCGCTAGGGTCGAGACGCCCACCACATCATATCGCCGCTTGTGCAGCTGCGCCTCGAGGGAACGACGGATGATTTCGTTGTCCTCCAGGATGATGATCTTCTCGATGGGCATGGGCTCGGGGGACCGGCTCTATTCGGAAGAGAGTTGGCCGCAACCGCCCGCCCGTGCAAGCGCGGGGGTGGCTCCCACCGGGTGTCAAATGTCCCGAGGCGCCGCTTCCGACACCTTCCGGGGTCGGAAGGCGCCGCCGGATCAGCCCTGCGATGCGTAGAACGCGTCCACCCGCGCCATCACGTCCCGGTAGCCGATGTCCTGCTCGTAGATGAGCTTGAACTGCTCGATGGCCTCGGCCTTCCGGCCGACTTTCTCGAGGACGGTTCCGAGCTGGTACCGGAGGTCCTTCGCCTCGTCGTCGAAGACCGGCTTCTCCTTGAGGGCCTCCTCGAGCTTCTTGGCGGCGAGGTCGTTCATCCCGCGCAGGGAGAAGGCCTGGGCGAGGAGGTTCATCGCCGCGATCCGCTTGCTGGGATTGTTCTGGGCCTTCTGCAGCTCGGCGATGGCCTCGCCGAGGCGCCCGGCCCGGAGGTGCAGCTCCCCGAGCTCCAGCCGGATGGAGAGGTCCGTCGGGTTCGCCTCGCAGCGGCGTCGGGCGTCCTCGATCAGGAATGTCGTCCGGCGCCCCTGGATCTCCGCCAGCTTCGCCGCGTGGTCCGCCTCCGTGGCGTCGAGGGCCTTCTCCTCGGACGTGATCTGGGAAAGGCGGATGTCGCGGATCTGCTGGAGGATCTGCGGATCGTTCAGTCCGGTGGCGGCCTGGAGCTTTCCGTACCAGGCAATGGCGGCCTCGGGATCGCCCTTCTTGAGGCTCAGTTCCGCGAGCGTGCGGAGGATGCGCGGATTCGACGGGTCCTCCGCCAGCTTGCCCTCCTGCTCGCGGAGGAGGCGGTCGGCGACGTCGGCGTCCTTGACCTCGCGGTTTTCCATCTCGAGGGAACGGGCCAGTTCCTTGTCGCGGAGCAGGTCGCGGTAGCTGCCGCCGCCGGAAGCGGCCTGTTCGTAGCCGCCCTCGGAGAGGGTCCGGGTCGCGAGCAGGTTCTTGAGCTTCTCGTTCAGCGACGGGTCGTTGGGATCGGTCGAAAGCAGGTCGCGCAGGATCTTCTCCGCCCGGGATCGGTTCCCGAGCTGGTTGTGCGCATCGGCCAGCTTCTCGGCCAGCTTGCGGTTGGCCGGATTGGCCTTGAACGCCACCTCGAGCGAGAGCAGGGCGGTCTTGGGCAGACGCGACTGCAGCGCGGCGTCCGCCAGCAGCTCATGGGCGTCCAGGTTGGCGGGATCCTCGTTGAGCACCTCCTCCGCGACGACGATCGCCTCGAGCGGGTTGGACCGCATGGCGAGCTGCCCCCGGGTGAGGCTGTTGGCGGATCCGAGGAACTTCCGGATCTTGAAGAGTCCGCCTCCCTTGTTGCCGGCCCGCTTGTGCTGCGCCGCCCGGAGCGCCTCCCGGGCCTCGTACAGCGCGGGTTCGTTCTTCACCACCTGGAACAACAACGTGACCGCGTAGTCGAGGTTGTTCTTCTGCAACGCCGCCACGCCCTTCTCGAACAGCTCCCGCTGCGACGCCGGGATCTGATCCAGAGTTTTCTCAGCCATGCCCGAACCATAGACCGCGAGGTTGACAGATGGCAACCCGGAGAGGGGGTGAGGGGGTTGAAGAGTTGAACGGTTGAAGGGTTGAAGGGTGGAGGGATGGAAGAGGGCATCGGGCCATAGGGGAATGGGGATCGATGCAGAGGTGATGCGCAGGCGGGGCAAAGGACGCGGGAAAGAGGGGAAACCCCCGAACTCTTCGTTCAGGGGAACCGGACTCTGAAGAGGGAGCGCTGTCCGGGTCCCAAATCGGCCGACCC
>CAIYXO010000318.1 GCA_903930165.1 uncultured Verrucomicrobiota bacterium
CCGCTCACGCCTGAGTCTCAACTTCAACGGCCACCCCAACTCCATCGGCTCCAACCTGCTCGTCTTCCCGCCGCTCCAGCCGACGCTCTCGCTCACCGAGGTCGCCGGTACTGCGATCGCCGAGGGCACGATCCCGGGCACGATCTTCCTGCCGTTCGGTTCGACCACGAACCGCACGGTGAAGCTCCGCGCGAAGGACTTCGGCCGTTCCGTGAACGTGCGCGTCACCCTGACCCCGGACTCCGGGGCCAAGAGCGTCTTCGACACCACCATCGACAACTCCACCGTGAACCCGGCGGAGAAGACCGTGGACGTCGTGGTGCCGGTGAACACGAAGGTGACCGTCCATTGCTGGGCGCAATGACGTCCAGGTAGGTCCAAGGCTCCCGCCGAGCCCAATACGAGGGCTTCCAGCCATTCACGACGGCTCGTCTGGAGACTTCGCCCAACCAAGGGTTGAGGCTTGTCTCCCGCAGCCGTGGACGACCGGCAACGGACCACGGACAAACCGTTTCCCATTTGTGGTCCGGTCGATCGGTAGCAGGATCCCCCGGTGACGATCGAGCTGATCAACACCGGTTCCGAACTGATGCTGGGACGGGTGCTCAACACCCACCAGCAGTGGCTCTGCACGCGCTTCGCCGACCTCGGTCGCGCGGTGACGCGTCAGGTCGCGGTTCCCGACGGTGCGGCGGACATCGAGAACGCGGTGCGGGAGGGTTTGTCCCGTGCCGACCTCGTCGTCACCACCGGCGGTCTCGGACCGACCTGCGACGACATCACGCGTGAGCGGATCGCCGGCATGCTGGGGCTTTCCTTGCACCATGATCCCGCGGTCGAGGCGCAGATCCGATCGTACTTCGTGGGCCGCGGACGTCCCGTGCCCGAGCGCACCAAGGTCGAAGCGATGGTTCCCGAGGGGGCGCTCGTGCTTCCGAACCGGCATGGCACCGCGCCGGGACTCGCGATCCGCGTCGATCCGAATCCGTTCCGTGAAGGCGGACGCGCTTCGTGGCTGGTGATGCTTCCCGGGCCTCCTCGCGAACTGCGTCCGATGTTCGACACGGAAGTGGCGCCGCTGGTCCTGCGGGAATTCCCGCTCGAAGGCGGGTTCGCGTGCCGCACGCTCAAGACCACCGGGATCGGCGAATCCTACATGGAGGAGCTGGTGTCGGGGCCGTTGCGACCCCTCACGGACGCCGGCATGGACCTCGGGTTCTGCGCCCGCGTGGGCGAGGTCGACGTCCGCTTCGTCGCCCGTGGGCCGACGGCGGCGGCCGTGGTCGCCGAGGCCGAACGGATCACGCGGGGCCTCGCGGCCCAGTACATCTTCGGCGAACAGGACGACACGTTGGAGTCGGTGCTGGTCCGTGAACTGGCCCGGCGCGGGCAGACGCTGGCGTTGGCGGAGAGCTGCACCGGCGGCCACATCGCCAACCGCATCACCAACGTCCCCGGCGCCTCGGCCGTGCTCAACGCGGGCTTCGTCACCTACGCCAACGCGGCCAAGGTCTCCGTGCTCGGCGTGCCGGAGTCCGTGTTGCGGGATCACGGGGCCGTGAGCGAACCGACCGCGCGCGCCATGGCCGAAGGCGCCCGTCGGGTCGGCGCCGCGGATTGGGCCATCTCCGTCACCGGGATCGCCGGTCCGTCCGGCGGCACCACCACCAAGCCGGTCGGCACGGTCCATTTCGCCATCGCCGGTCCCGACGGCACCGAGGCGTTCCACCAGGTCAACGCCTTCGACCGCGAGACCTTCAAGTACATCACGGCCCAACAGGCGATGAGCCGTCTGCTTCGGAGGCTTGCGGCCGCCTCCGGGTCCGCACCCGTTTCCTGAGTCGACGACTCCGTTCGGGCGATGACCGCCCTCGCGCAAAACGCGAAGGCGTCAACGGTGCGGCGATCCTCCGCAGCCTGGCGGCCGCGGCTACGGGGAGCCGCCTGCAGGTGGGTTCCCTGTAGCCTCGCTTGCCGGTTCCTTCCCTCAGCATCGGGCCTTCCGAAAACGGACGGGCGCCGGATTTCCGGTCTCGCGCCCAGCTTGCCCAGCGTCGACCCGGTGGACTCGCGGGATCTTGGGTTTGCCTCGGAGCCGCTGTCATCGGCAGTGGCCCGTGGTTCTGCTGTGAACCCAACGCCATCCATCCCAATGCAATCCCGGCTCCGAACCGCATCTTCGAGACTCCTGTCGCTGTTGGCGGCGTCCGCCGTCGTGACGCTCGGCTCCGAGCCAGCTGCGAGTCCATCACCGTCCCTCTATCGCGATGCGGCGAAGCCACCGGCTGTCCGGGCGCCCGGAACCCCGTCGTCGGCTGGGCGCCTGGCCGGAATGCTCCAGCCCCCACTGCTTGCCGACGGGCTGTGTGTGGAGCCGGTTCCCGAGAGCAGCCAAAAGTGGATCCATCGGATCGACGGATACGGTTTCGACTGGTGGGGTGTCGCCACGGGATTGACCGCGACGTATGTGGCAGGCCGCTTCTACGGGACGTCGGTGGACATCAATGGCCTCGGCTCCGGTCCATGGCCCGTGGCCAACTCCGGAACTCCGGACGCATTGCTGGTCAAGTACGACCGCGACGGGTCGGTGGCCTGGTCGCGCGAGGTCGATGGCGAAGGCTACTTCGAGAAGGTCCATGTGGCTCCGGATGGCGATGTCTACACGGTCGGCTGGCTCCGGGGTCCGAGCACGGTCACTTCGGGTGTTTCCAGTCCTGTGAACCTGAATTCCGCCGGTGGAGACGCGATGTTCGTGGCCCGACTGGATCCTTCCGGCAACTACCGATGGATCCGGGAAATCGGCGCCTTCACGGGAACCATCTCCATCGATCCGTCAGACTTGGCCGTGGACGAATCCGGGGCCGTCTATGTGGCTGGATCCTACGAAGGGTATGTCGATTTCAATCCCGGTTCTGGAACCTACGCGATCCCGACACCTTCGGGTGTCCACTACGGATTCCTTCTGAAACTCAACCGCTCCGGCGACTTCGAATGGGTTCGTCCGATGTATGCGAGCGCGGGAAGCTATGTCCATCCGACCGGAGTCGCCATCGCTGGGCCGCGGATCGCGGTTGGCGGATATCTGGCGGGCACACCCATCCTGTTTGGTCCGACTCCAACGGCCGGATACCTCACGCTGGAAACCGTTGATGTTTCGGAATACGACAGCTTTGTCGCCAGTTTCGAGGCGGACGGCGATCTCTACAATGCGGTGTGCCTGGGTAACGACGCGACCGACGACAGCGCGGTGGGTCTGGTCTCCAACGCCGTCGGAGAGGTCTTCGTGACCGGATACGCCTACAGCAGCGGCGGGCTGGTTTTCGGGACGAACGAAGTGGTTTCGGCGACCAACGCCAACGGTTGGGTGGGCTACGTCGCCAAGCTGGGGATCAAGCTCAACCTCGAATGGATCGTCGGAGCCGCTCCGGAAGCCGACTCGCAGTGCTACGCCAAGGCGATCGCCATCGATGCGACCGGCTGCAATCTCTACGTCACCGGCTCATTCCAAGGCACCGTCGACTTTGATCCCTCCTCGGGTTCCGACCTGGAAGAAGCCCCGGCCACGCCCGGCTCCGACGGTTCCGTCCATAGCTATGATGCCAACCAGGCGTTCCTCTGGTCCTTGGACCACAATGGGCGGCATTCGTGGGTGGAAACCCCGTCGTTTGGACCGGAGCCTGGTCATGGAGTCCAAGGAAGCGGTGGTGCGGGGCAGGACATCGCCATCTCACCCTTGGGTCGACTCAGCGTCGTCGGGTGGTATTTCGACTGTGGAATCCCGACGTTGGGCGCATTCATCTACCGGAAGTAGCTGGTTGCCTGTGCCCGGGTTGTCCTTGTGATCGCCTTGCGGCGACAAGACGGCGGCCCGGGTTTCCGTTTCGATGCTCCACCCGATGCCACTCGCTGCACGCATTTCCGTCGTCGATTCCCACACGGGCGGTGAGCCCACCCGAGTGGTCGTCTCGGGAGGTCCCGATCTCGGCGAAGGCCCGCTCGCCGCTCGGGTGGAGCGGTTTCAGGCCCAGCAAGACCGGTTCCGCTCCGCGGTGGTCAACGAACCGCGCGGCTCCGACGTCCTGGTGGGTGCCCTGCTCGTTCCGCCTCATGACACCACCTGTGCCTTCGGCGTGATCTTCTTCAACAACGTCGGTCCCCTTGGGATGTGTGGGCACGGCACGATCGGCCTTCTGGTCACGCTCGCCCACCTCGGCCGCATCGGGCCCGGTGACCATCGGATCGACACGCCGGTGGGCGCGGTGACGGCGACCTTGAATGCCGACGGTTCCGTTTCCGTGGCCAACGTCGCTTCCTACCGCCGGGCGCGCTCGGTGGTCGTCGATGTCCCCGGCATCGGTCCGGTGACCGGTGACGTGGCCTGGGGCGGGAACTGGTTCTTCCTCGTCGGCGACCATGGGCGGTCCCTGGACCTGGCCTCGGTCGAGGCGTTGACCGACCTGACCTGGCGCATTCGCCAGGCGGTGAACGCCCAAGGGTATCCCGAGGTGGACCATGTGGAACTTTTCGGACCCGGTGGAAGCGGAGGCGATTCCCGCAATTTCGTCCTTTGTCCCGGGAAGGCCTACGACCGTTCCCCGTGCGGGACGGGCACCAGCGCCAAGCTCGCCTGCCTGGCGGCGGACGGGGATCTCGCCGAGGGCGAGGAGTGGGTGCAGGAAGGCATCCTCGGAAGCGCCTTCCGCGGCAGGTTCACCTGGGAGGACCGTCCGTCGGGTCGGATCCTGCCGGTGGTGACCGGCACCGCCCATGTCACGGCGGAATCGACGTTGATCCTCGATCCCGCGGATCCCTTCTGCTGGGGAATCCGGGTGGAGTGAGGCCAGGGACGGCGGGCCTCGGCTCCCGGACCTCCTACTTCCGATGGCCCGCCGCGGCGGTGAAGCGGGCGGCGAGCGCCGTCAATTCCGACCATCGGCCGGCTTCGATCCAGTCGCTCCGCAGCAGGCTCGAACCGACGCCGACCGCAGCGCAACCGGCGGCCAGGAACTCGCCGACATTCTCCACGGTCACGCCTCCGGTCGGAACGATTCGCAGATGGGGCAACGGCGCGCGCAGGGACCGGATGTAGGCGGGTCCGAGCGTGTCGGCCGGGAAGAGCTTCACGAAGTCCGAACCCATCTCGTGGGCCGCCTGGCACTCGGTCGGCGTGTAGGCGCCAAGGAGTATCGGCGTCTCGGCCGCCAGCGCGAGGGGCATCAAGCCGGGTCGCAGGACCGGGCTGACGAGGAACTCGGCGCCGGCGTCGACCGCAGCGCCGGCCTGTGCCTCGGAAAGCAGGGTACCGGCCCCGACGAAGGCGGAGGCGCCGAGCGCCGACCGTGTCTCCCGGATCGCCCGCGCGAACCCGGGCGTGGACGTGGTGACCTCAATCGCCGTGACACCGCCGGCGACGAGCGCCTCGGCGATGAAGGGCACCTGTTCCGCGGACCGGGCGCGGAGGACGGCGATGATGCGGGCGGCGACCAGACGTTCAGCCCGGTGGATTCGGTTCGCGGTCATGCCGTTCCCAAGAGATGCCAGGTGAGGATCGATTCGCCGGTTCCCAATTCGAGCACCGCAACGCTTCGGTCCTGACGGAACCGCGGACGCCCGCAATAGCCGGGATTGATGAAGCGGACACCCGCCACCAAGGAGTCGTGCCTCATGTGGGTGTGGCCGAAGATCAGGAAAGCGGGATGATGATGAGCCACGCTTCGGGCGAGGCGGTCGTGGAGGGCGGTCGGTTGGACGATGTGGTGCACGAGGAATACGTGATCCTCGAGCGTCACGGCTTCCGTCTCGCGGTAGTGCATCCCGATGTCGTTGTTCCCCAAAACGGCCGTCACCGGCGCGATGAGACCGAGGTCGGCGATGATGCCGTCGTGGCCGATGTCGCCGGCGTGGAGGATGTGGTCCACCCCATGGAACAGCTTCGGGATCCGCGGATCCAGGTGGCCGTGGGTGTCGGAGAGCAGGCCAACCTTCATTGGGGATCCTGGGTGGACCGGGTTCGATTCGATGGCTTGGCGCCGGGGAGGGTCTAGGCGGGGGAGCCGTCGGCCTCGGCGTTTTCGGCGGCGGGTTCCGGTTCTGGCGCCTCCTCACCCTTCTCGGCCGGGGATTCGGCGGGGGAATTCTGCCAGGTCACGGCGAAGAGGGCGCTGAACAGGGCGCTGCCGAGGAGGCTGTTGCGCAGGAATTCCCAGGTTTGGGGCCAACCCTTGGTTCCTGCGGTGAGGGCGACCCACCATCCGGCGAGGGTCTTCACGTACTCCGGATTGCGAAACGGATTGAGCAGCCAAGCCAAGGTGTTGGTGACCACGTAGAACAGCAGGGCGCCGAACACACCCGCGGCGATCGATGGCAGGATCCTTTGGGCCCGCGGCCAGCGCGCCACCGGGGAAAGACCCTTGCCGAGCCGGAAGAGCACGGCATATCCGACGTAGTTGCCCGCCAGATACACCAAGGTGGCCCGGTTCCAGACGTCGTAGCCACGGCCGAACTGGTACCAGCAGTTCAGCAGGATATCCGAGATCAGGAGCGTGCCCAGCGGCAATGACCAAGCCATCCGACCCTGGAAGAAGAGGCCGGCGCAAAGGCACAGGGCGTACACGGCGCTGAAGTTCGGCGGCAGCAAATCCGGCCAACGGCTCAGTCCGAGCAGCAGGGCGAAGACCCAGGGCATCAGTTTTTTCAGGCTTTCCGGCACGGTACGTTTCGGGAGCCAGAGTACCGGCAGCCCGGGTGATGACAAGCGGCAGGCAAGATCAGTTCCGGACATTCGGACAGTGCCCCGGCCAATTCCGCGACCGCTGGGTCATGCCTTCGATTCCAGCGCGAATTCCGCTCAAACACCCCGGCGGACACGACAACGGGTTCCTCGGGCTGCAGCCGAAACGGCCATTGCCGACTGGCTTCTTTGGAAGAAAAAAGCGGGCGCCTTTCGGCGCCCGCCTAACCCAAACAACCACACTAATCCCCCTTTATCGATCTCCCTCGCGGGAATTCGATATGAGGAAGATCCTCCGGTCGTTGCGACCCTTGGACCCGCCTCTGGAGAACCAACGAGGAAAGTCTGGCAGGGAGAAAACGTGGTTCCAGCGGAAATTTTCATTTGTCTCAAGTCTCTCCACGGAAATGAGTTGCGCTCCCATTGTGAGTCCGGATTCCCAAGGTGGAGGGGTAAACTCGACCTGAATCAGGACTCCGGTACCCATTTTCGAGCCGCGGACGGTCCCGATGCTGCCTTGGAACGCCTGTAGCGCCGAGGACGAGGCCGGGTCGCACTGGATCCAACTTGTTTTCCTTCAGGGCTCTGCGGGCCTAGCGAAAGAAGATGGCCCACACGATCAACAGCATCGGCAGCATGATCGGGAGGGTGAACTTGCCGATGTAGGAGAGGAAATCCGGCGTGCGCACCTTGTTCTGGTCGGCGATGGCTTTGACCATGAAATTCGGGCCGTTTCCGATGTAGGTATTGGCCCCGAAGAAGACGGCGCCACAGCTGACTGCAACGATAAAGGCGTTGAACTTGGGATTGCCGAGAAGGAAGGCGACTTCGATGTCTTCCACCGAGGCGGATTTGGCGGCGATCAGGTTGGGATGGTACTTGGTGAGGGCATCCCAAGTGGCCCGGATCTCCGGGGCATGGTCGCCGTGGACGAAGGTGCCGAGGTCGGAGCCGCCGGTGGAGACGAGGTGTTGGACCTGGGCGATGGAGTCGGCGTCGACGTAGGCGCCGAAGATGGCCTTGAGGAAACAGAGGTAGGTGGGGGCGTTGTCGAGCACGCTGCTGAGGATGCCGGATCCCCAGAAGAAGAACCCGAGGGACGGTGAGCCGAGCCCCTTGGACTGCGCCTCGAGCAGGTCGAGGGCGGGCATCATGGTGGCGAAGATGCCGATGAACAGGATGGCGACCTCCTGGACGGGGTGGAAGTTGAAGTCGTTGGCCTGGTGGATGCGTTTCGGGGTGAGGAAGTAGGATCCGATGGCGGCACCCAGCATCAGGGCCTCGCGGAGGAAGGCGGGCTGGTTGATGAAGACGGCCCCAAGGATCACGGCGAGGAAGAGGATGTTGATCCCGCCCTGGAACTGCCAGGAGTCCACCGGTTCCGCTAACTGTTCGCGGACCGCCTTCGGAGCCCGGTTGTAGTTCAGGGTGTCGACGAAAAGGAACATCGCGAGAAGCGTTCCCGTGGCCACCAGCCACATGGGCCAGCAGTGTTCCGCGACCCACCAGAACGGAATGCCCTTCAGGTATCCGAGGAACAGGGGGGGGTCACCGATGGGTGTCAGGGCACCGCCGACATTGGAGACGATGAAGATGAAGAAGACGATGTGGTGGGCGGTGACCCGGTAGCGGTTCATGCGGATCCAGGGCCGGATGAGCAGCATCGAGGCGCCGGTGGTGCCGAGAACATTGGCGATCAGAGCGCCGAACAGGAGGAACAGCATGTTCTCCATGGGGGTCGCCTCCCCCTTCACGTTGACCAGGATGCCGCCGCTGACGACGTACAGGGAGCCGATGAGGCAGATGAAGCTCACGTACTCGACGGCGGTGTGGCCCACACGCTGTCCGGCACCGAGCCCGAACAGGTAGTAGCCGATCGTGATGGCACCGAGGGCGAGGGCCACCTTCGGGTAGTTCCGTCCCCACCAGCCGGCGAACAACAGAGGTGCCAACGCGATGAGTCCGAGCAGGAGGGCGAACGGGAGAACCATCCAAGGGTTCGGGGTGATGGCGACATGCGCGGCATCCATGGGCGGGGAGAGTAGGGCTGCCATCGCCGTGGCGACAGTGGCAAAGCTCCCGGCCCACCGTCCCTTGACCCTTTCCCGTGCGTTCGCAAGGCTGGTCACCCAGCAGCATGGGACTTCCCGCCTCATCGAAATGGTTGCCGGTGACGATCGCCGTCGCGTCGGCCGCGGTGCGCCTGCACGGCGGCGCGCCGACGATCGAGGCCGGGCCGTTGGTCCATGGATTCCCGCTGACCCTGGAGACGGGCTGGCGCACCGAGGCGGCTGGTCCCTTGTTGTGGAGCGAGACCACGCCGTCGCTGGAGGGATGGGGACTGAATCCCTTCGTCTCGTTCCGACAAGAGGCCGGCGTGGAGCGGACCCAGATCGAGGCGCTCTATCCGCTGATTTCCTACGACCGGTACGGCGGGCAGTACCGCTGGCAGATCCTGGAGCTGTTGAGCTGGTCGGGTGGGCCCTCCGTCGATGGCGGCGACACCGACCGGTTCACGGTGTTCCCGTTCTATTTCCGACAGGATTCGACGGATCCCGCGAAGCGGTATCGTGCGCTGCTGCCGGTGTACGGCAAATTGCAGGGACGGTTGTTCCGCGACGAGATCCAGTTTGCCGCGATGCCGTTGTGGGTCCGGACCCGGAAGCGGGATGTCGTCACCGACAACTACCTGTTCCCCTTCTTCCACATGCGTCGTGGTGGAGCCGAGGGATGGCAGTTGTGGCCGATCTACGGCGCGGAGACACGGGTGCCTTTGACCCGCACCAATGCGATCACGGATTTGCCGGAGGTGGTGCCGGGCCATGAGAAGCGGTTCCTGCTCTGGCCGTTTGGGCTGACGGAGACCACCGGCATCGGGACCCCGAACCCGACGACCAACCGGGCTGTGCTCCCCCTGTTCGCGCTGAGACGCTCTCCGGAATTGGACAACACCACGCTGCTCTGGCCATTCCTGACGCACACGGTGAGCCGGGGTGAGATGCGCTACGAGGAATGGGGTGCGCCGTGGCCGTTCCTCGGATGGGCCGACGGCGACAAGGTCTCGCGCCGGTTGTGGCCCCTGTGGGGCCGGGCCTCGAACACGAACCTGACCAGCGACTTCCTGCTCTGGCCCGCCTACACCCACAAGCTCCTCCGGACCGAGAACCTGGAACGGGAGCAGACCCGGTCGTTCTTCTACCTCTGGAGCGACGTCTCGGAGCGGAACCGCCAGACGGGCCAGGAGTATCGGCGAAGGTCGCTCTGGCCGTTGGCCTACCA
Organism: uncultured Verrucomicrobiota bacterium; assembly: GCA_903930165.1. GTDB lineage: Bacteria > Verrucomicrobiota > Verrucomicrobiia > Limisphaerales > UBA9464 > SXXZ01. The sequence goes on from CAIYXO010000318.1 coordinate 10,010, forward strand.
TTGGAAGGACCGGGCCGGCCGCGAACATTTCCAGGTGCTCGCCTTGGCGGAAGGCGCCTTTCCACACAACGAAGGGATCGCGCGCAGCTGGACTCCCGTTTGGTCGATCTACCGTGCCGAGGCGAATCCGAAGGCCGGAACCTCGAGCCGTTCGGTGCTGTGGAACCTCTGGCGTCGGGATGTGACGCCGACCGCGACGCGGACCGGATTCCTCTTCGGCATGGTGAGGACCGAACGGACGAAGGACGGCACGCAATGGAACTGGTTCTGGCGTGGTCGCACGGGCGAGCCGTCCAAGGCCGGCACGAAGTGAACGGGCAAGTTGCCCACGGGCGTTGTTCCCCGCTGGACGGCTGCCTCGTCGGAGCCGTTTCCCGGATCGGCCGGAATCTCAGCCGGCGGTCGGCTGGCGTGAGAGGTCCCCGGCCAGGACGTTCTCGATCCGCAGGCGCAACTCGGCGTTGACCTCGTCCATGGTGCGTTCGGCGTCGATGATGTCGAATCCGTAACGGCGCTGCAGCCGGCGGAAGGTGTCCCGCATCCGGCTCTGGTACTGGAGGAAGCTGTCGAACATGTCGCGCGACAGGCCGAGATCCATGCCGCTCTCCCAGTAGTCCAGCGCCTGCTGCTTCGCGAAGACGCGTTGGACGAGGATCTCGGGCCGCACCTCGAGGTAGAAGACCGCGTCCGGGACCAGCGCGATGCCGTAGAGGTTGCGCAGCCAGTCCTCGTCCATGCCACGGACCAGGTCGCGGACCATCAGGGTGTAGATGTAGCGGTCGGCAATGACGATCGATCCGGCGCGCAGGGCGGGCAGGATGTTGTTCTCGAGCTGGTCGGCGAAGTCGGTCGCGTAGAAGAGCGACAGCGTGGTCCGGGACAGGATGTTCCCGTGTTGGGCGGTTTCGAGTTCCTCGCTCACCAGGGTCGAGCGTTTGAGTCCGACCTGGAGGGTGTGGTGGCCGGAGGCCTCGAGCCATTGGACGAGGCGCGCGATCTGGGTCGAACGACCGGAGCCGTCGGCGCCCTCGACCACCACCAGCTTGCCGGTGAGCTTCTCGAGGTCCACCCCGGGCAGGCCGAGTCCGAAGAAACGCTTGGGCGTGACCTTGGGAACCAGAACCGACGGATCACCGTTGGCGGAGCCCTTGCGGAGAGTGCGGGTCTTGGCGCGTTTCATTTCACGACGGCGTAGGTGTCGAGGCCGATGCGGTCCTCGACGAGCTTGCGGACCAGTCCCTGTTGTTCCTCGATGCGCCGGTTGGCGTCCATCACCACGAAGTCGAAC
>CAIYXO010000319.1 GCA_903930165.1 uncultured Verrucomicrobiota bacterium
CCTCGTCCAGCACGAGTTCTACCACCACGACGCGGTGGACGAGCACACGTTGACCTGCGTGGCGAAGCTCGACCAGGTGTGGGACGCGGAAAAGCCGCCGTTTTCCCACTACGTGGAGCTGTTCCACCGGGTGGAGCGCCCGTACGTGCTCTACCTCGCGCTGCTGCTGCACGACTGCGGGAAGGCGATCCCCGGGGGCCGGCATGAGATCATCGGCGCCGAACTCGCGAAGAAGGCGTCGAAACGTTTCCGGTTCGACGCACGCACCACGAAGACCCTCTCGCTGATCATCGAACACCACCTGACGATGGTGCAGGTGTCCCAGCGCCGCGACCTCGACGATCCGACGGTGATCCAGACCTTCGCGGGCCAGATGGAGACGCAGGAGAACCTCGACCTGCTGTCGCTGCACACGTTCGCCGACTCGATGGGGACGAGCGACACGCTGTGGAACGGCTTCAAGGACTCGCTGCTTTGGCAGCTGCACAGGAAGGCGGCGGAGGCCCTGAAGGGAGGCACCGAGTTCATCCGCGCCGAGAAGCGGCAAAGGGAGATGCTGCGGACGCAGGTGCGGGGACTCCTGCCACGGACCTTCGCGGAAGACGAGTTGGGAGCCCACTTCGACGGGTTGCCGCCCCGGTACTTCCTGATCCACGACGCCCGGGAGATCGCCCGCGACCTCACCCTGGTGCACCAGTTCATCCACCTCCAGCTGACCGAGGAGGAACGGGCGCTGGAGCCGGCCATCCTGTGGCAGGAGGAAAAGGACCGGGGATGCGCCCTCGTCCATTTCTGCACCTGGGACCGGACAGGGCTTTTCGCCAAGCTCACAGGAGCCTTGGCGGCGGCGGGGTTGAACATCCTTTCGGCCCAGATCTTCACGCGGACCGACGGGGTGGTCCTGGACAGCTTCCATGTGACCGACGCCCGGACCGGCGCCGCGCCCGAGGCGGCGGTCCGGGACCGGCTGGAAAAGCTGATCCGGGACGTCCTGGCCCGCGGGGTGGACATCGGTCCCGCCGTGGCCCGGGCGGCCGCAAACGCCCGGCCGCTCTACCAGGCCTTGGCCGGGGAGTGCCTCGTTCCAACAGTCCGTTTCGATGCCTCGGGGGCCCCGGGACCGACCATCATCGACATCGAGGCGGAAGACCGCGCCGGACTCCTCTACGCCCTGTCGTCCACTTTCAACGACCTGGGGCTCAACGTGGTGCTGGCCAAGGTCGTCACCGAAAAGGGGGCGGCGATCGACACGTTCTACGTCACCGAGGCCGACGGGAGCGCGATCGTCGACGGGGAACGGCAGGCGGAAATCGGCACCGCACTGCGTCGGGTGGCCCACAAGCAGTGAATTTCGGCGAGCCCCAATCGTCTCCGAATCGGCGGTCGGGGAATCAAAAAACTTGTTGTCACATCGACGACACGATTCCTAATGTCGCCCGTAATTTGCGCCATTTCGGCGGGCGGTCCGGACCGTATCCGGGCCGTTTCTGGTCGGTGTATTCTTGCAGTACAACACAACGCACAACTCAGGAGGAACACAGATGAAGTTCAACAAGTGGACAGTCGCCTTGGCCGCCACCGGTGTGGTTAGCCTGGCTTCCGCCGTTCAGGCGGACGAGCACCCGGTCAACACGGCCCTCAGCGCCACGACCCTCAGCGGCTACGTGGACACCTCGGCGATCTGGAATTTCGGCACCGGCACCACGGTTGCCAACCGTTTCGCCAACACCGGCTCCGACCGTCAGGACGGCTTCAACCTCAACACCGTCAAGCTGCAGCTCGAGAAGCCCATCGACGAGGGCACCTGGAGCGCCGGCTACAAGGTTGAGACCATGTTCGGCCCCGACGCCGTCGTGATGCCGGGTCGCCTCGGCAACAGCCAGATCGCCCTCAAGCAGGCCTACGTCGCGCTCCGCGCCCCGGTCGGCAACGGCATCGACTTCAAGATCGGCCAGTTCGACCCGATCGTCGGCTACGAAGTCACCGACTCCTACGCCAACCCGAACTTCTCCCGCAGCTTCGGCTTCAACAACCTCGAGCCGTTCGGTCACACCGGCGTGCTCGCCAGCTACCAGGCCACCGAGATCATCGGTGTCACCTTGGGTGTCGCCAACGGTGACGACGGCCTGCTCCAGGGCGGCGCGTTGACCGCCCAGGGCACCCGCGGCGCCCTCGCCGAGTCCTCCAAGGTCTACATGGCCGGGCTCGTCGTGAAGGCTCCGGAGTCCACCGGATGGCTCGCCGGCAGCTCCCTGTACGCGGGCGTCGTCAACGGCGACCGTACCGGTGCCGCCCCTGATCCGACCCTGCTCTACGTCGGCGCCTCGCTCGCCACGCCGGTCAAGGCCCTCTCCATCGGCGCCAGCGCCGACATCCTGCTGAACGCCACGTTCGACGGCAGCTACGCCAACGCGTACGCCCTCTACGCCGGCTTCCAGCTGACCGAGAAGCTCAAGCTCAACAACCGCCTCGAGTACGCCAACTCCGGCTACGGCGCGTTCCTGCCCGGCCGCACCGCGGACAAGGTCCTCGGCGAGACCCTCACCCTCGACTACGCCCTCTGGGCCAACGTCGTCACCCGCGCCGAGTTCCGTTGGGACCGCGCCGTCGACGGCCAGGGCGCGTTCGACAACGGCCAGAAGAACGATCTGAGCCTCTCCGCGAACATCATCTACAAGTTCTGATTCGACTCCGGTCGATGACAGACCCCTCCCGGTTCCGGGAGGGGTTTTTTGTTGTCCCAATCCGACAGGGCTCCACGCGTTTCGGCCCGGTCCCGGTGCTTCCCGCTTGAGTCGGCCCCGGTTGCCCCCGATACCACGGGGAGGAATCCGCGCCCCGTGCGGCAACGATCCCCGGATGCGAGTCTATCCCTTCATCAAACCGGACGCCGCGGCGATCCTCGACGTCGGCTGCAACGTCGGCGCCCTCGTCGGGGAACTCACCCGCCGCCATCCCAAGGCCTTCGTCGCCGGCGTCGAGATCAACGCGTCCGCACTGGAAGTCGCCCGCCGGAACCATCCCAAGGCCGATCTCCGGCATTCCGGCGCCGAGAACATCCCGTTTCCCGAGGCCACCTTCGACGTGGTCACCTGCGTCGAGGTGCTCGAACACCTTCCCGCCTCCCTCCGTCCCGCCGCGTTCCAGGAGATGCGCCGTGTCCTGAAGCCGGGTGGACGCCTCCTGATGACCGTGCCCCACGCGGGCTGGTTCGACTGGCTGGATTCCAACAATGTCCGCTACAGGCTCCCGGGTCTCTACCGGACGCTGGTCGGACGCGGCCGACGCGACGCGAACTACGACGCCAAGGGCCGCACGGTGGAATGGCACCACCACTTCTCCCTCTTGGAACTGGAATCCCTCGTCGGCCCCGGATGGCGCTGGCACGCCGTCCGGCGCGGCGGTCTGTTCCTGTACCCCCTGATGGACTGGCTGAGCTGGCCGTTCTACCGGATGGGACTCACGGACAATCCCGTCCGCCTCCTCTTCGAACGGGTCGGCGGATGGGATTACGACGTCGATTTCGGCAGCGCCTCCTACGGGATCCTCATCGCGCTCGAGAAGGCCGCGGATGGGACGCCGACCGCTCCCTTCAGCGCGGGGATTCGTTGAGGTAGATCTTCAGGTTCCGCGTCGCGCGGCCCGCCGCCACGATGTCGAGCCGCCCGTCGGCGTCGAGGTCCGCCAGACACAGGTCCTCACAGGCCATCTGGTCGTCGTCGACCAGATGCTTGATCCACCTTCCCCCCGCCTCGATGTAGAGGGCGACGCCGACCTTCACCGTGCGCGGCCGCCCCATGGCCCGCCAACCGGCGACGATCTGGTTTCGCCCCTGCCCCAGGAGATCGCCGCAGGCCAGCGCGTGGCCGTCGATGAGGGAATCGTCGACGACCTCCCTCCGTCCCGGACCGGCGGTTCCCGAAGCCGGCGGATGGAACACGACGAGTTCGTTCCCGTGCATCGGCGAGATCGCGGCGACCGTCCCCGAGGCTTCCGAAAGCAGGCGGATCTCCCCCACACCGCCGTTCTCCGGGCCGCCGACCGACCGGATGGCCGCACGTTCGCGGATCGGATCCAGCATCAGCTCGAAGGCGCCCTCGGCCGATCCCACGAAGACGCTGCGGACGGTGCCCTCGAAGCCCGGCCTCGGATCGAAGTTGTGCGTCTTGTGCCAGGCATCCGCCACCGTCTCGGTCGTCCAAGGGCCTCGCCGGTCCTTGGCCGGGAGATACCGCTGGATCCGCACCCCCTCGCCCTTCGCGTCCTTGTTCCCTACCCCGTGGAGCGGCACCGACCAGAGCGTCCAGCCCCGGGCAGCCTCCTTGACCCAGCGGATCCGGTGCATGGTGGGAAGGTGGGGCAGGCGGATGGGTTCCCAACGGGCGGTCCGGTCCTCGCCGGGCAGCAGGAAGAAAAGCGCTCCGCTTCCGGTCGTGTCGCCGGGATTCCAGCCGGCTCCCACCGCGATCTCGGCCCGGCCGTCGCCGTCGATGTCCGCGGCGGCGACGCAGACGTGGTCCTGGGGAGTGAGGTTCTCGGCGACCACATGTTTCTCCCAACCGGGATTCCGGTACCAGGCGACCTGCTTGGCGTCGCAAAGGACGATGTCCGGCTTGCCGTCGCCGTCGACGTCCGCCGTGGTGACGCCATAGCCGACGCCGACGTTGGAATCCACGGTCACCGCCTTGAAGCGCGGCTCGATGGGAAGGGCGAAGGCCTGGAGGCCGATGCCGGCCGACAGCACGAAGGCGACGAGACAACGTGGTTTCATGGGAGACCGAAAAAGTGGGGGTAAATCGTCTTGGGAACAATGCCACAGGGGCACGCGGCCATGGAATCGGCGGGATTCGGTGCGCTGCATTGGAAGCGTTCCGCCAAAGGGGCGTTGCCGAGCGGGCCCGGCTTTCCCCATTCTCCGCCCGCTTTATGAACGATTCGTTGCACCTGGACGAACTGCTGGCCTCCCGTTCGGACCAGGCCCGGCGTCCCTTGGAACCGAGCACGGTGGTCATCTTCGGCGCCTCCGGCGACCTGACCGCCCGCAAGCTCATCCCGGCCCTCTACCACCTCGCGTTGGAGAAGCTGATGCCGCAGCCCTTCAAGATCATCGGCTTCGCCCGTCGCGAGAAGACCGACGAATCCTGGCGTGCGGAGCTGCGCGAGGCCTTGGACAAGTTCTCCCGCACGAAGCCGGTGAAGGACGACGTGTGGTCGGCCTTCGCGGAGAACATCCACTACTGCCAGGCGGACATGTCGGACGCCTCGGGCTACGAGAAGCTGAAGGGAATGGTGTCGGCGTTTCCCCACGAGAAGCTGCGGAGCAACCTGCTCTTCTACCTGGCCACGAATCCCAGCCAGTTCGGCGAGGTGACCGCGCACCTGAGCGCGGTGGGACTCCTTCAGAAGGCGGAGGGCGGGCTCACCAGCGAGCGCATCGTCGTCGAGAAGCCGTTCGGCCACGACCTTGGGAGCGCCGAGGAGCTCAACGGGGAGCTGACCCGGTTCGCGCACGAGAAGCAGATCTTCCGCATCGACCACTACCTCGGGAAGGAAACGGTCCAGAACATCCTGACCTTCCGCTTCTCGAACGCGATCTGGGAACGGCTCTGGAACCGCGAGTGCATCGACCACGTGCAGATCACGGTCGCCGAGAAGCTCGGCGTCGGTTCGCGGGGCGGC
>CAIYXO010000320.1 GCA_903930165.1 uncultured Verrucomicrobiota bacterium
AGTTGCGGAATCCAGCCTGAATTGGCCTTGACCGGAAAGTGTCGGGCTCTGCAGCGTCGTTTCAGCGTCGGTAGGAGAAGCCCACTCCACACCGGCCCGATCCATCCCTGGATCGACGGCATGAAGAACCCGATGAATACCAAGCTGTCATCCCGCAACCTCGCTCCGAGGCTCCTTGTCGGACGTGGAGGATTCACCCTGATCGAACTGCTGGTGGTGATCGCGATCATCGCGATCCTGGCCGGCATGCTCCTGCCGGCCTTGGCCAAGGCCAAGTCGAAGGGCCAAGGCATCTTGTGCATGAACAACACCAAGCAGCTGATGTTGGCTTGGAAGCTGTACGTGGACGACCAGGCCGGGAAGATCCCGCCGGCCTACTCCGACAACCCGAACCAGAATTCCTGGGCGTCCGGAAACCTGGATTGGAATGGTGCCAACCGGGACAACTGGGACGTCACCAACACCTTGGCCAAGGGTTCGATCTGGAAGTACGCCGGACAGGCGCAGAAGATCTACAAGTGTCCAGCGGATACCTTCCGCACGGTGGGAGCCAATCCGCGCGAGCGGCTCCGGAGCAACTCGATCAACGCCTGGGTGGGCATGCACGACGGCAAGCCGACGTGGTTCGGCAACAGTCCCCCGTGGCGGATGTTCCTGAAGGACACGGATTTCGTGAACGCCGCCGACACGTGGGTGTTCGTGGACGAGCATCCGGACAGCATCAACGACGGCTTCTTCTGCACCGACATGAAGCCGGCGCCGAACCTGGCGCAGGCGGTCCTGCCGGATTGTCCGGCCAGCTACCACAACGGCGCCTGCGGTTTCGCCTTCGCGGACGGCCATTCCGAGATCAAGCGGTGGACCGACAAGCGGACCATGCCGCCGGTCAGGCGGTCCTCCTTCACCCCGAGCAGCCAGGCCAACAACCGGGACGTGGAGTGGCTCTGGAGCAAGACCACGCAGCGGGTCAACTGATACCCAATCGATGGGGCCGGCTTCGGCCGGTGGACAAGGGGCCGGGTTCGTCGATCGACGGCCCGGTCCTTTCCGTTGTGGGGAGCGGCCACATTGTCGGGACGGTCGCGGCCAAATGGCCGGTTCCAGAACGAGCGCTTGACCGTCGGCGGCCGCGATTCCTAGTGTCCCGGCTCTTTGTCTGGTCGTTCCCAACCGGGATGACCCGTCGCATCACTGTCGAAAGTCATGAACGTTTCCGCCGAGAATCTGGGTCCTTGCAAGAAGCTCCTCCGTGTCGAGGTGCCGGTCGAGGGGGTCAATGCCGCCTTCGACTCCATCACTGCCGACTTCCAAAAGCAGGCCCAGATCCCGGGCTTCCGGCCCGGAAAGGCGCCCAAGCACCTGGTGGTGAAGGCGTATGAAGGCCGGATCGACGAGGAGGTCCGCAAGAAGCTCTTCAACGAGTCCTACCAGAAGGCGACCCAGCAGGAGAAGCTGCGGGTGGTGACGACCCTGAATGTCGAGGAGTTGACCTTCGGCCGCGGGATGCCCTTCGCCTACACGGCGACCCTGGAGCACACGCCGGAATTCGACCTGCCGACCTACAAGGGCCTCAAGGCGCAGCGTCCGGCCACCCAGCCGACCGAGGCCGACGCCGAGCGGGCGATGTCCATCCTCCGTGAGCAGCAGGTGAAGTACAACGACGTGCTCCGCGCGATCGTGGCGGACGACATCGCCGTGGTGAACTACAAGGGCACCCTCGACGGCAAGCCCATCACGGAAACGGCGCCGACCGCCAAGGGCCTCAGCGAGAAGCAGAACTTCTGGGTGCAGATCAAGAACGAGTCGTTCATCCCGGGATTCACCACCCCGCTGGTCGGCGCCAGCGCCGGCGACCGCCGCACGGTGACGCTCACCCTGCCGGCCGACTTCGTCATCTCCGATCTGTCCGGCAAGGAAGTGGTCTACGAGATCGAGGTCGTGGGCGTGAAGGAGAAGGTCCTGCCCGAGGCCAACGACGAGTTCGCCAAGGGTTTCGGCGCCGAGAACCTCGAGAAGCTCCAGGAAGGCATCCGCCAGGACCTGAAGAACGAGCTCGAGTTCCGTGCCCGCCGTGCGGTCCGTGACCAGCTGCTGAAGTCGCTGCTCGACCAGGTCACCGTCGAGCTGCCGGAGTCCGTGGTCGCCAACGAGACCCGCAACGTGGTGTACAGCATCGTCAACGAGAACCAGCAGCGGGGCGTGTCCAAGGAGGTCATCGAGGCCCGCAAGGACGAGATCTTCGCGACCGCCGCGACCAGCGCGAAGGATCGGGTCAAGGCCGCCTTCATCCTCAACCGCATCGCGGAGCAGGAGAACATCAAGGCGGAGCAGAAGGAGATGACCCAGCGGATCATCGCGCTTGCCCAGCAGAACAAGACCACTCCCGACAAGTTCGTGAAGGTCCTCCAGGAGCGCAACGCGTTCCCCGAGATCGCCCAGGAGATCGTCACCTCCAAGGTGCTCGACTTCATCGAACTGAACGCCCAGGTCGAGGAAGCAGCCCTCGCTCCCGCTCCGGCGGCCTGATCGGTTTCCGGGCAGGTTCCCGGAACTTCTCCCGCATGACGGCGGTTTCCACCCGGGAACCGCCGTCCTGTTTTCCCGGGGTGTGCTCCCAGGCCCTCGGGGATCACCTTCAGCCGCACGGCGGAATGTCCGCCGGCGCCAGACCCAGGTCCTCGTACAGGGCCCGGTTCACCTGGGTTTGGCGTCGCTGATGGGCGGCTTCGCCGGGCATTCCGTTGCAGAACCACGCCACCGCAAGGTGGTGGGCCGGATCGGCGAAGCCGCATCCGGTCTGGGCTCCGCTGTGACCAAAGGCGTCCGGGCACGCATGCGGTCCATATCCGTAGGGCATGTCGGGCGTGTTGAGGAGGAACCCGCGTCCCATGTCGACGACCGCCTGGAAGGTCCTGTCGCGGACGCCGGTCCGATGACGCGCGACGGCTTCGCGGAGCGTTTCCGGACGAAGCCAGCGCTCGGGTGGGGCCAGCATCGCGGCGTAGAGGCGTGCGAGGTCGCGGGCCGGTCCATGAAACCCGGAACCCGGCCGCTCACGATGGAGCAACGCAGGTGCGTTGAGATCCGGAGCCGGAACCGGCCTTCCGGACCTGGTGTCGTGGTGCACCGCGCGCCGTTTCCCCGTTCCGGTGTTGTCCGGGACCAGCCAGGCGTCCTGGATCCCGATCGGCTCCAGGATGCGGCGTCGGAGGAAACCACCGAGCGGCTCCTGTGAGATCCGCCGAATCAATTCGCCGAGCACGAGCCAGCTCGCGAAGCGGTGGTAGCCGGCATCCGTTCCCGGTCTCCAACCCGGTTCCAGCGGTGTGGCGCAGACGGCGGAAAGGGCGGCTTCCGTCGGAAGCCCCGGATCGATTCGGTCCGCGGCGCGGAACCCGGCCGTGTGGAGCAGCAGATGGGAGATCGTCACCGTGGACTTCCCGCCCGCGGCGAACTCCGGGATCCAGTCGGCGACCTTGTGATCCGGGTGCGCTTTCCCCTCCTCGAACAACGCGGCCAAGGCGAGGGCGGTGACCGGCTTGCCGGCGGAGAGCCACGGCATGGCCACCGAGGAGTCCATCGGGGATTCCGCCGCGGGATCACTGAATCCGAGCGAGAGCTCGGCCACAGGTCGGCCATGTCGGAAGACCGCCAACTGCGCCCCGGGGTGGAGGCCTTCACGGATTCCCGACTCGAGGACCCGGCGGGTCCGTGCCAGCGGAATCACCGGCCTCGTTGGGCGAGCAGTTCCACGATGCCGGAAAGAACCTCGTCGCGGTCGTTGCCGGCGAGGGCGAGGGCCAGTTGTGCGTTCAGGAAGCCATATTTGGCGCCCATGTCGTGCCGCCGTCCCCGCGTCTCGTAGGCCAGGTACTTCCCTTGCCGCGCGAGCGTGGCGAGCGCGGTGGAGAGGTGGACCGGATCGGCGGATTCCTTGACGGCTCGGTCGAGCAGGGACATCGCGGCCGGGTCGAGCACGTGCATGCCGAAGAAGCACAGGTAGTGGGCGGCGCGCAGTCCCGGAATCACCAGGCGTTGCTCGGCGCTGGTCGGAGTGGGCTTTTCGAGGACTTCGGTGATCTCGTACAGGGCCTCACGGCCGTGGATCCGCCGACCGCCGATCGCTCCGAAGTAGGGAAGCTTGCTCTCGTGGGTCGCCTGGACGGCCGACACCGCGGAGCCTTCCGCCGCGGCGACCTCGACCAGTTGCCGCGCGCAGCACTTCTCCGTGGCGCTGATGTAGACATGGTCCCCGACCATCAGGAGGAACGGTGCGTCCCCGGTGAAGTCCCGGCCGCACCAGACGGCGTGACCATAGCCGCGGGGTTCCTGCTGCTCGATGAAGCGCAGGCGCCGCGCATGGGGCCCGGCTGCGGCGGTGAACGCGGGTTGGTCGCCCGGATGGACGACCACGCCGATCTCTTCGATTCCTGCCGCCAAGGCCTCCTCCAGGATGACCCCGAGCGCCGACTTCGGTTCGCCCTGACGGTCCACGAGTGTCTGGAGCGGGAGAGTCCTCTGGTTGCGTCCCGCGGCGGTGATGAGGGCTTTGCGGATTTGCATCAGCGGGTAGGACGCTGACACAGGGCGATCCTCCTGTCAGGTTCCAACCGGATGGCTCTCCCACGCAAAATCCTTTGCAGATGTAAACGGAAGGCTAGATTGACGACCATGAGACCCGGTTCGAGATCCGAGGGTGGGAAGGGGTTCACCTTGATCGAGTTGCTGGTGGTCATTGCGATCATCAGCATCCTGGCGAGCATGCTGTTGCCATCGTTGGCGGGTGCGAAGCGGCGGGCGCGGGTGACGGAGTGCATCAACAACCTTCGGCAGATGGGCATCGGCATCGAGCTGTACTCGCAGGATGCAAACGGGCATTTCCCGCCCGCGGCGGTGCAGGAGCTGGACGCCCAGCGGCAGCAGACAGGTCCCCTTCGCAACGTTCGCCGCGCATTGGGGGGCAACGATCCCAGGCCGGAATTCCTGGATGTGGTTCCGTCGGCGCGGGTCCGTCCGCTCTACCGCTATGTCCAGGCGCCGAAGGCGTTCCGCTGTGCGGAGGACCGGGGTCAGCCGCTGCTGCCCTGCGAGATCGCACCGCGCCAGACGCCCTCGAACTACGACACCATCGGCTGCAGCTACTCCTACAACGCCGGCAGCCTCACCACGATCGGGGGAGGAGGATTCCGGCGGGCGGTCGACGACCCGGCCCTGGGCCTCAGCGGCAAGGACCAGGGTTGGGTGCCGAATCCGTCCCTGTTCATCCTCGCCCATGAACCGCCGGCCCGGCCCTACTCCTGCGGCACCGACGTGCGTTGGTATCAGTGGCACTTCTCTCAGGGCGCCACGGAAATCAGCGATCCCAGGGCGGCCTCGGGCCGCTTCGTCTCCCCGGTCCTCTTCGTGGATGGACACGTTAAGCAGCACGATTTCACCCGGGCGTTGGCCACCGATCCGACCTATCCCTACGAGGAGACACCGGATTGGATGTGGTACAAGGCAGCGGACGGCCGATGACGTGACCCGATGAATGCGGTAGGCTCCAAACCGATGAGCGAGACGTCGAAACCGTCGGCCGAGGTGCGCCTGCGCGTCGAGGAGCTGACGGGATTCCATGCCGGACTGGTCCACGCCGTCGTCGGCTGCGGACTGGGCGGTCCGGAACTGACGGAGTTCTTCGGTGGGAAGGTCCGGGCCACCTGCGTCGGCTGTGGGCTGGCGGTGAGCGGCGAGGAGTTGGGAAGGCTCTCCCTTGCGCCTGGGACGGGAGGCGAACCGGATCCCCAGGCCGACCGCCTCCGGCTGGGCTACTGCGGCCGGCCGACCTGCCAGTCCCGATTCTACCAGGTGGTGGTGGATTCGGTGCCCAAGGTCGAAGCGGCCCAGGTCGTGCCCCGCGCCCTGGAGCTCTGGAAGAATCCGCCGCCGGAACCGGAGTCCCCGCACGTCCCAAAGGCACCTGTTCCCTGGTGGAAGCAGCGCCGGAACCAGTATGCGCTGGGAGCTTTGGCTTTGGTGTTGGTCGTGTGGTGGAAGCTGGGTCCGACGGAAGGTCCGCTGGCGATCCGCAAGGAGCCCACCAAGTACCAGGCGGCGCCGGATGCCTACCGCGGCGGTTCCGGCGAGGCGCTGCAGTAGGAGGGGATCGCTTCCTGTCGCGGCCGCGCTGGTCCCGGATGGCCCGATCCCCGTAGCCTCGTTCCATGACGGTGACGTCCTCGTGGTGGCTTCCGATCCTCCTCCTTTGTGCCAGCAACGTCTTCATGACCTTCGCCTGGTACGGGCACCTCAAGCACAAGGGGGTGCCCCTGTGGCAGGCAATCCTCGCCAGCTGGGGCATCGCCTTCCTCGAGTACGTGATCATGGTCCCGGCGAACCGCTGGGGCAGCGAACGCTACAGCCCCTACCAGCTGAAGATCCTCCAGGAGGTCGTCACCCTGGTGGTCTTCCTGGTGTTCGCCTTCGCCTACTTCGGGGTGAAGCCGCAGTGGAACCACATCGCTGCGTTCCTCTGCATCTTCGCTGCGGTTGGATTCACCTTCCTTCCCGCGGCCGGGAACTGAGCCCCGGTCGGGTGTTCACAGCGGCCGGGGAAGCGTCGTCGGGATCGAGACGCGGTAGAATCGGTTGGTGCCCGTGCCGGCCGGATCGGAGATCTGTCGGACGTTGCCGTCACCCAGGAATCCCCCGATCTCAGACCAAGGCCCAAGCGGCGTCGAGGCGGCCTCGAGCCGGTTGGTGAGCCCCGGGACGCCCGCGAAGCCCAAGGTCGGTCCGGCCCGATCCGGAACCGGTGCGACCGGCGCGGGCAGTTCCGTGACGTCCACGTACAGGAGATTGGCGAAGAGCTGGGCGGTGGTGGGGCCTCCCGGCTGGCCCACCGGGTATTGGAGCATGGGCAGCTCGGCGAAGGTGCCGCCGGCATTGACGATGACGTTCGTGGCGCGGGTCAAAGGCAGGAAGGTGTTCAGGCGGTTGAAGACCCCGAGGTCGCCCACGACGCGGCCGAAGACGGTGAACCCGCCGTTTTGGGTGTCCAGGTTCGCGGCGTTGTTGTTGAGGCTCAGGAACCACTGGCTCGAAGCCGAGTCGGGTCCTCCGCCGACCCGGACCGTGGACCGGTTCACCGTCCACGCGACGTCGCTTCCCACGACGTTGGTCGCGACGATGCGGTCGGTGAGGAAGTTGGTGTAGGCGACGTCGGGAAACGGCTCCGGGTAGGTGACGACATTCGTGCCGGCCGCGACGAGCCGCGTGAAGAAGGAGGCGGTGTTGCTGAGAATGGTGGCGCCGAGGTTGTTGGTGTAGGCGCCGATCTTGGCCATGGACAGCGTTCCGTAGAGGTTGCTGTACCGGGCGCCGGTTTCGAACTCGTTGGGGATGGTGGGGAAGGCGGTGACGCTCTCCACGGCC
>CAIYXO010000321.1 GCA_903930165.1 uncultured Verrucomicrobiota bacterium
ATGGTCCCAGAGGGCGACATGCCGCTGGTCCATCTCCACCAGGTCCTCCCAGACCACATCCCAGGCGCCGGGGGACTCGTACTCGCCGTCCGCCTTCTTCACGAACCACTCCGGATGCTCCTCCCATTCCACGCTGCCCCAGCCGGTGTGGTTGATCACCAGGTCGAGCATCAGGCGCGCGCCCTTCGCATGGACTGCCCTCGCCAGTTCGATGAACTGGTCCACGCCGTTGGTCCTCTTGTCGAACTCCACCAGCGCCGGATCCACCGCGGTGAGGTGCTGGACCGCGTAGGGCGACCCGAACCGGCCGAAGCGCGCGAAGGTGGTCGGAACCGGGCTCACCGGCAGCAGGTGGAGGATCCGGCAGCCCAGGTCGTCGACGATGTGGGGAATCTCCGACACGAGGCCCCGCAGCGTGCCGCTGGGCGGAATGACGGTGAAGCCGGCCGCATCCAGCGCCTTCAGCTCCGGCGTCTCGTGGTCCGCGCGGGTCGTCACCCGGCGCTTCGACCAGTCGCCGAACATCCGAGGGAAGGCGCAGTAGATCGTGTTGCCCGAGCGGGTCCAGGAGGGATGGACGCCGATCCCGATGTCCGGTCCCGGTGGCCAGAACTGGCGGCCTCGCGGGTCGACGGCATAGGCCTTGGCCTTGAAATGCCCCACCTCGGTGAGCGGCAACGTCAGGCTCCAGTTCCCGTCGTCACCACGCTCCATCGGGAGGTCACGCCATGCGGCCCCGGCGAGCGGGAGCTTCTGGAAATGGGACCGGACGATCTCGTCGCGGATGCGCGCCGCACGTCCGACATTGGTCCGGAGCCGGGCGCTCCAGCCTTCGGGCAGGGTCTCCCCCTCGCAGCGGAGGATGACGGTTAGGAAATCGCCGGCGTGCCGCACTGTGCGGTGGCCGGGTTCGGGCGACATCTCGAGACGGGGCATGGAACTGGAGTTGGGTTGGACGGCCGGGTCGAGCGCGCCCGGGGGCAGTCTGTTTCGGATCCGTTGGACAGGGCAACGGACAACCTTCCGGAATGGTGGGATTCCCCGCCCCGTCCGTGGGACCGGCCGACGTCAGGCTTTCGACTTCCGGTCCGCGATCCAGCGCTCGATTCGGCCTTCCAGCACGTCCAGCGGCAACGCCCCCTTCTCCAGCACCGCATCATGGAAGGCCCGCAGGTCGAACTTCGGACCGAGCGCCGCCTCCGCCTTGCGCCGCAGTTCCTGGATCTTCAGCTCGCCGATCTTGTAGGCGAGCGCCTGCCCCGGCCAGACGATGTACCGGTCGACCTCGACCACGATGTCGTGCTCGTTCTTGCCGGCGTTCGCCTTGAAGAAGTCGATCGCCTGCTGGCGGCTCCAACCGAGCGAATGCATGCCGGTGTCCACCACGAGCCGGATCGCCCGCCACATCTCGTACGTCAGCTGGCCGAACTTGCTGTACGGATCCTGGTACAGTCCGATCTCCGCCCCGAGGCTCTCCGCGTAGAGCGCCCATCCTTCGACAAACACGGTGGTCTCGGAATACTTCTGGAACTCCGGGACCTGCTCCAGTTCCTGCGACAACGCGATCTGAAGATGGTGCCCCGGTACCGCCTCGTGCAGCGTCAGCGCCTCCATCTCCCACTTCGGACGTGTCTCAAGCGCATAGGTGTTCGCGTAGAAGTTGCCGGGCCGGCCGAACGTCCACGCCCCCGGCTGGTAATAGGCCGTGGTCTGCGATTTCTCGGCGTAGCTCGGGATCGGCATCACCCCGTAGGGCAGTCGCGGCAGCTTCCCGAAAAGCCGGGGAAGCTCGCCGTCGATGCGCTTCGAGATGTCGCGGTAGCCCGCCAGGAGGCCCGCCGCGGTGTCGAACTGGAACCGCTTGTCGGTCCGCAGGAACTCGAGGAAGCCGGGGAACGAACCGGCGAATCCGGTCTTCCGCATGATCGCCTCCATCTCCGACCGGATGCGCTTCACCTCCGATTGCCCGATGTCGTGGATCTGGCGGGGAGTAAGGTCGGTGGTGGTGGAGCGGCGCACCGCATGCGCATACCAGGCCTCGCCGTCGGGCAACGCCGTGCAGGCGATGGTCTCGCGGGACTTCGGCACGTACTCGTCGACCAGGAACCGGTGCAACTCGCGGTAGGCGGGATAGACCGCGTTGGTCAGCACCGCGGCCGCGGCCGCCTGGAGACGCACCTTCTCGGATTCCGGTATCGAGGGCGGGATCTCGGCGAACCGCCGGAACATCGGGCTCTTCCGGGAATCCTCCGGAACCTGGTTGAGGACCTGTTGCGGCACGTCCCGCAGCGTGATCCTCGGCGCGCTGATTCCCCGGGCCAAGCCGCCCCGCATCAGCTCGATGTTCTGGCGGATCAACACCGGCGCCTTCTCCAGCCTCCGGAGCATGTCCTCGAAGTCCCCGACCGATCCACCGGGCATGATCGAAAGCGTCTGCGCCACGTCTTGCTGGACCCCGTTCATCTGGGTCAATGGCATCAGCTCGGCCGGGAAACGCAGGCCCGCCTCGTCCCGTCGCAACCCGCGGTCGAACAGCTCCAGCCAGAACCGGTCGTCTTCGGAAAGCCGGGCGGAGTCGATGGAACGCAGCACGGCGCGCGGACGGGAAAGCTCCGCCTTCTGGCGCGAGATCGACTCCGGAGAGAGGTCCGACCACCGGTCGTTGACTCCCTTGTATCCGTTGTAGGTGGCCGCCTCCGGGGTGGATTCCATGAGGTAGGACCAGTGCAGTCCGAGGAAGCGGTGGAAACGCGCGGACTCGTCGTCCTGGCCGGCCGCACGGACCAGCTTGTCGTACTCCGACGCCCAGGCGGCAGGGGTCTTGTCGGCGGCGTGGGAGGACGGTTCCAGTGCGGCAACCGAGGCCGCCGCGATCAACCAGCGTCGAAGCATGGCGCCAGCCTCGACGAAACCGACCGCACGGAAAGCAGGAAGTGGAAGACCGGCCGTATTCGCGATTCCGGATCTCCGATTCCTGACTTCGCCATGGGACCTCGGCCGCCAAGCCGCGGCATCCCCTGCATTCCCCGATTCCCGCCCCCCGGGCGGACCGCACTCAAGAACGCCAAGGCAGAAACGGTCTCCAGGAACCCAAGCCGTGAGGACACCCAACGGTCGGTGCTCGGTCCAGACGCCGGAAACCCAAGGTTCCCCTCCGCGAGCTCCGCGGTTCCGCTCCCACGGCCTGCACGTGTAGGAGACGACGTGGAGAGTCTCTGACCAAGAGTCCACCGGGACGACTCCGAACGGAAAGGGCTGTTTCACACGCAGCCGCGGAGCAGGCGGGGAAGTGAGAAGAAGCCAACGGTGCGCTCGATCCGGGGACAGTACCGGCATGGCGACCACCGATCGGAGTTCGGCCTGGTCACAGGAGTCCCGACGCCCCCTCCCCTTCGCTCGCGGCTTGGCGGCTTGGCGTGCCGGTCCCTTCCGAATCGATCCGCTCAGCCGGCCTGCGTTCCCTGCACCACCACCACCTTCAACGACTCCGGCGTGGGCTTCGCGGCCAAGGCCACCGCGGCGGCGGTCTGCTCGAGCGGAAAGGTGTGGGTCACCAGTTTCCGGACATCCAACCGCCGGGAAAACACCAGCCGGGCCACCTCGCGTTGCAGGGTGAAGTCGGACGAATAGCTGCCGGTCAGGGACTTCTCGTCCACACACACCACGCCCAGGTCCACCGGGGCGGTCTTGCCGCGGACCGTGTGGGCGAAGAGCAGGACCGTTCCCCCGCCCCGCAGCGCCGCCTGCGCCTGCGCCACCACGGCGTCCACCGGCACACACACCACCGCCGCGTCGAGGCCACGGCCACGTGTCAGCTTCCCCAGCTTGTCCAACAGCTCCGGATCGGCGCCATCCACCGTCTTCCAGGCCCCGAAGGACCTCGCCAGCCGGCGACGGGACTCGATGAGGTCGGTGGCGACCACCCGGATGCCCTGGAGCGACAACAGCCGGATGAACAGCAGCCCGATCGGACCGGCCCCCGCCACCAAGACGACGTCGTCGGCCAACAACGGAAGCTGCCGGATGCCCTTCAGCACCGTGTTCACCGGCTCCAGCATCGCCCCTTCGAGGAAGGAGTTCTTCGCCGGGATCCCCACCACCCCGGGCAGGCAGAAGTCCATGACCCGGACGTATTCCGCATACCCGCCGCCCGCCGGCTCGAAGCCCGCGGTGATGCCGGTACGTTTGTAGGTCCCGCATTGGGCGAAGGCCCCATGACGGCAGAAATGGCAGTCCATGCAGGGCACGTGGTGGTGGAGTCCCACGCGATCGCCCACGGCCAGTCCGCGGACCCCGGCACCGGCCTTCACGATCGTGCCGGCCGTCTCGTGTCCGTAGATGCGCGGCGGAGTCTGGGTGCCCTGGTGGATCTTCTTGATGTCGGTGGGACAGACACCGCAGGCGGCCACGCGGACCAGGATCTCGTTCTTCCCGATCCGCGGCACGGGAACGGACTCCACCCGGAGATCGTCCACCCCACGGTACACCACGGCCTTCATGTTCTTGGGAATCGGACTGATCATGGGCGGGAGGGTAGCGGGATGGGTTGAAGGGTTGAAGGGTTGAAGGGGCGAAGGGTTGAAGGGGCGAAGGGGCGGCCGGAGTGACGGCGAACGGCAAGGGTCGCGAGTCGGACGGGTTCGCCTTCTCCGAGTCCTCCGTGTCTCTGTGGCTGATCTTGGGTGTCCGGGCCCTTGGGGCCTCTTTCGAATTTCCGCGGTTCCGCGTCGTCCATCGGCCCATGCCCCAGACGTCCCGTCGCCAGTTTCTTGGCCGTTCCCTGTTCTTCTCCGGCGGTCTGCTGATCGCCGGCTGCTCCGCACCGCATGTCAGCCGACGGCGCGTCCTCGGGGCCAACGATCGCCTCCGGATCGCCTCGGTCGGCGTCGGCGGGAAGGGCTGGACCGATCTCAACATGGTCGGAAACCAGGACATCGTGGGAGTCTGCGATGTCGATGCGGGCCGCCTGGCCAAGGCTGGCGAGAAGTTCGGCTCGGCACGTCGCTTCGCCGACTGGCGCCGGATGTTCGACGAACTGGGCAACTCGATCGACGCGGTGACGGTCTCGACCCCGGACCACACGCATTTCCCACCTTCGATCCGTGCTGTCCGGCAAGGCTGGCATGTGTTCTGCCAGAAGCCGCTGACGCACACGATCTGGGAGGCGCGCGAATTGACCCGCGCCGCCAAGGAGGCCGGGGTCGCCACACAGATGGGCAACCAGGGGATCTCCCATCCGAAGCTCCGGCGGGACGCCGAGCTGGTGAAGGGCGGCGCGGTGGGAACCGTGAAGGAACTGCACTGCTGGACCGACCGCCCGGGAAATTGGTGGCCCCAAGGCGTGGGTCGTCCGGCCGATCGCCCGCAAGTGCCCTC
>CAIYXO010000322.1 GCA_903930165.1 uncultured Verrucomicrobiota bacterium
GTATCAAAACTAACCCGGACATGGCTTTGAGCACCCAGGTGATAGATCTCATCTGGCTTGATATTATAGAGCACATGAGAGATCATCTCAGAGTCGGACAGATCCCCATAATGAAAAAAAATCTTCGCTTCAGGATCGTGAGCATCGATATAGATGTGATCAATACGTTGGGTATTAAATGTTGATGCTCTCCGGACCAGTCCATGAACCTCATATCCCTTTGATAATAGAAGTTCTGCAAGGTAGGATCCATCCTGACCGGTGATCCCGGTGACGAGTGCCTTCCGTGCCATGATTGGAAAGGCTCAAGGAACCGGCTGTGACCCCGCAAGGAGGGACTTCCTCACCGAATCGGGCCGGGGCCGGAGTTCGACACGACCGGCGGTCTTGCCCCCGGGCCAATACGAAGCCAACGTCCCGTGGTGTCCCTGTCGAGAGTCCTGCTGACGTTGTTTGCGGCGATCCTCCCGTTCCTGGTGGGCTCCGTGGAAGCAGCGACAGCGGCGCCGCCGCCGCCGCCGATCCCCCGCGAGTTCCGCGGCATGTGGATCGCGACCGTCGGCAACATCGACTGGCCGAGCAAACCCGGCCTTCCCACCGCGACCCAGAAGTCGGAGCTGACCGCGCTTCTCGACCTCGCGAAGCGGCTCAACCTGAATGCGGTGATCTTCCAGGTCCGCACCGGCTGCGACGCCCTCTACGCCTCGAAGCTGGAACCCTGGAGCGAGTACCTCACGGGCAGGATGGGCACCCCACCCCTGCCCGCCTGGGACCCTCTGGCGTTTGCCATCCGGGAGGCGCACGAACGCGGGCTGGAGCTCCATGCCTGGTTCAACCCCTACCGGGCCCGCTACCATCAGGCCCTCAGCCCGGTTTCCGCGGACCACATCAGCCGGACACGCCCAGGGCTTGCGGTCAAGTATGGCCGCTATCTCTGGCTCGACCCCGGCAACCCGGCCAGCCGCGAACACACGCTCCAGGTGGTGCGGGATGTCGTCCGGCGCTACGACGTCGACGGCATCCACATCGACGACTACTTCTATCCCTACCCGGAACGCGTCGAGGGTTCGGGAAGCGGAAGCCCGGGTCTCCTGCCGTTTCCCGATGGTCCGAGCTGGAGCCGGTATCGCCGCGACGGAGGCACGCTGGAGCTCGCGGAATGGCGCCGCGAGAACGTCAACATCCTCGTCCGCGACCTCGGTGCCGCCATTCACAACGAGAAGCCATGGGTCAAGTTCGGCGTGAGCCCCTTCGGCATCTGGCGTCCCGGCAATCCCCCAGGGATCAAGGGCCTGGACCAGCATGAACTGCTCTTCGCCGACGTCCGGAAATGGCTGCGCGAAGGTCTCGCCGACTACATGGCGCCGCAGCTCTATTGGCCCGAACGTCAGGAGGGACAGCGGTTCTCGCGACTTCTCGACTGGTGGGCCCAGGAGAACACCGCCGGCCGGCACCTTTGGCCGGGACTCAATTCCGCGGACATCGGCAAGACCCGCACCGCCGGCGAGATCCTCTGGCAGGTGAAGCGCATCGGCGACCACCCCAAGTCCGACGGAGTCCTCTTCTGGAACGCCTCTTCGCTTAAGGACGACCGCGGCGCCCTGGCCCGGGATCTCCTGCGGGGCCCCTTCGCCCGCAAGGCCCTGGTGCCCGCCTGCCCCTGGCTCGGCGGAACGAC
>CAIYXO010000323.1 GCA_903930165.1 uncultured Verrucomicrobiota bacterium
CGACGGAGAAGTTCGGGAAGTTGTAGTGCAGCAGGAACTGCTTCTTGGTTTCGCCGCCGGTGTAGGAGTCGAACGACTGGATGTCGTCGCTCGTGCCGAGGGTGGCGAGACAGACCGCCTGGGTTTCGCCGCGGGCGAACACCGAGGAGCCGTGGGCCCGGGGAAGAATGCCGACCTCGCTCTGAAGGGTGCGGAGGGCGTCGAACGGGCGGCCGTCGAGACGCTTGCCATGATCGAGGATCAGGCTGCGGACCGACTCCTTCTGGATGTAGTACTGGGCGTCCTTGAGGACGAACTCGGTCACCTTGTCGGCGCCGAACTTCTCGACCAGCTTGGCTCCGACGTCGGCGAACACCGCGTTGACGGCGGCTTCGCGGGCGAGCTTCTGCGGGGTGAGCAGTGCGGCGATGATCCGGTCGCCGGCGAGGGACTTGGCCTCGTTCAGGATCTCTTCGGGGACGACGTTGACAGTGATCTGGCGCTTGGTCTTGCCGGCCTTGGCGGCGAGCTCTTCCTGGGCGGCGATGAGGGGCTGGCAGGCCTCCTGGGCGAACTTCAGGGCGGCGATGAAGTCCTCCTCGGTGATCTCGTTGCCGGCGCCTTCATACATGACGACGTCGGACTTGTTGCCGACGTAGACGAGGTCGAGGTCGGAGCGGCCCTGCTGTTCATGCGTGGGGTTGACCACGAACTGGCCCTCGATCCGTCCGACGCGCACGGCGCCGAGCGGTCCGGCCCAGGGGATGTCCGAGACCGTCAGCGCCGCGGAGGCGCCGAGGATGGAGAGGATGTCGGGCTCGTTCTGGCCGTCGGCCGAGAGAAGGAGGGTCTGGATCTGGACCTCGTTGTACCAGCCCTTGGGAAACAAGGGGCGGACGGGGCGGTCGGTGAGGCGGCAGGTGAGGATCTCCTTCTCGGAGGGACGGCCCTCGCGTTTGAAGTAGCCTCCCGGGAAACGGCCGGCGGCGGCCGCCTTTTCGCGGTAGTCGACGGTCAGCGGGAAGAAATCCTGGCCGGGCTTCGCCTTGGAGGCGGCGACCGCGGCAGTGAGGATGATCGTCTCGCCGAGTTGGACGGTAACGGCGCCGTCGGCCTGCTTGGCAAAGCGGCCGGTTTCGATGGTGATCTCCTGACCACCGAGCGGAATGGTGACTTTATGGGACATGTTCGAACTGCCCATGTCCCCCCGAGGAACTTCAGTCGGCTGCCCGGACGACCGCGAAGCGCGGGTCAGGGAAGCTGAGTGAAATTACCCGTGGAGAAGCACGGGATTTGGTACTGAATGTGACGCGTCTTGGGGTTGGGGATGGCGGGCTTGGGCCGCGCGCGCGTCAAACGGGCGCGGCCCCGATCCTTCCCACGGGAACGACCGGGCCCGCCATAAAGCGAAAACCGGGCGGGAGGCCCGGCGTCGCAAAAATCATTTACGGAGCTTCAGCTTCTTGGTCAGCGCCTGGTAACGCGCCTCGTCCTTGCGGTTGAGATAATCCAGCAGGCTGCGACGTTTGCCCACCATCAGCAGCAGCCCCCGGCGGCTGCTGTGGTCTTTCTTGTTCTTCTGCAGATGCTCGGTGAGCGAATTGATTCGCTCGGTGAGCAGGGCAATCTGGACGTCGGCGGAGCCGGTGTCGGTGGCGTGGATTCGCGTGTCGGCGATGGTCTTGGACTTGTCAGACATGATTCGGTGTCGGGAAGCCCTTGTGCCTCCCAGTATTTCGGTTCCGTTTATCGAGGCGCGGAAGTTAGGGGCCACCTTCAGGGTGGGCAAGTCTTGATTTTCCGGTCGGGGGAGTGGTCTGTTGGCTTCCGACGCCGGCTTCCAGCCCAACTGGGCCCCCCGGCCGTCCCGTTGGAACGGCATGCGATTCGTTTTCCTCACCCTCGGATACCATCCGGACACGGACGGTGGTGCCTACCGTTATGCGGCCGAGGTCGCGGAGGTCCTCGCATCCCGTGGTCATGGGGTGGAGGTGATCACGAAGGCCCCGGACCAGCCGCTCCCTTGCCGGGAGACTCGCAACGGTGTCCTGCTGTGCCGTGTCCGGGGTCCGGGTGGCGGTTTCCGAAGGAACTGGTCCGGTGTGGTCGCCGCCGCGAAGGCCGAGCTCAAGGTCTGCCACAATCCGTCGAAGCCCGACCTCGTGGCCAGCCACCATGCCTATTTCGAGCGCGCCCTTCGCGGATTGAGCCCGGTCGTCTTCTTCCATGGCCCGTGGGGTTTGGAACATCGTTTCGCCTGCGCCGGAAGGGTTCGTTCCCTTCCGATCCGCATGCGCGACCACTTGGTTTCCAAATGGCTCCATCAAATCGAGGACCGTTCGCTGCGCTCTGCTTCCCGTATTCTCGTCGCGAGCCGCTACATGGCCGGCAAGCTCCGGGAATGGCATCCGACGGCGACCGCGCCGGTGGAAGTGGTGGGCGGTGGGGCCAATCCGACCCGGTTTCACGGTGGCCTCGACCGATCCGCGGCCCGACAGAAGTGGGGAGTCGCCCCGGGCGAACTGCTTTTCCTGTCCGTGCGCAGACTGGATCCAAGGATGGGTTTGTCCATTCTGGTTCAGGGGTTTGCATCGATTGCAGCCAAACACCCTTCGACTCGGCTCTGGATCGCCGGCAAGGGGGCCCAGCGCGAGGAGCTGGAGCAATTGGCGCAGGCCCGCGGCCTGGATGGACGCATTCGATTCCTGGGTTTCGTCCCGGAGCCGGAGCTGCCGGGACTCTATTCCGCGGCGGATGCCGTCCTGATGCCTTCGCTGGACTTGGAGGGATTCGGATTGGTCACCGCGGAAGCCCTTTCGTGTGGAACGCCGGTCCTGGCCTCGGATGCCGGTGCCAACTCTGAGGTCATTGGGGGCCTTTCGCCGGAGCTGATCTTCCGCAACGGTTCGGTCGAAGCCTTGGCGGGATGTCTGGACGGGTTCGCTGCCCGACCTGAGGCGCGGCCGGACAGGGAACGGTGCGCCGGGTTCGCCCGGGAATTCTTCCGTTGGGAACGTCCCGCCGCCGCCTTCGAGCGTGCCGCGATGGAGTCGGGGGGTGGGCGATGAGGATCCTCGAGTTGGGCAAGTTCTACGCTCCCGAGCGCGGGGGCATCGAAACGCTCCTCAAGATCTGGGCGGAAGGTTTCGTCGCCGCCGGCGATGACGTCCGTTGCGTGGTGGCCAATCGCCGTTGGCGGACCGAAAGCGAAACGAGGGAAGGGGTACCCGTGGTCCGCTTGGGCAGCTTCGGCATGGCTTTCTCCACCTCCCTTTGTCCGGCC